>NZ_JAGGQY010000036.1:0-253157 GCF_018613105.1 Bacillus sp. ISL-77 | reverse complement strand
CCTTGACATGGGTGCCAGTTTAGAGGGTTAGTTGCCTTTCTTTAAAATGAGTTGCGACACGCACTCCACATGTGCAGAGTGTATGTGGCAACACATGAGATGTTTGGTGAGTTTACTTTTTTACTTTGTTAACAATCCAGGAAGAAACTGTTGAATTTCCTTAAAATTTAGTCCGAAATTACTTAGAAGGAATAATCACACTACAATCTCAAAGATTTATAATAATTTTGAAAATTCCTTCTGAATTAGTGAGCAAATCTTACATTTTACGAAGTTCTTCTAGCATCTCTTGATCTTGAAAACCCACCTCACAAATCATAGAGCTCCGCCTCTTAATTGGCCCCAATTTTCAAGTGACAAAAAGCCTTCTGAGCCATACGTAGTATATCCCATATATTCTTTCCCGGCAATTTGACTTAATCCCTCGATTATTGCCAACTTACTCCTTGTAGGTGCTCTATTCTATATCTTCATCGTTAATAAACATGGAGGATTGAACTACCAGAGGAAAGCCTGCCCATTACAAAAAAAATGCAGTTTAGGAAATCAGGGATGGTTCTGTTCCCTCTAAAGTAAGAGAAGAACGAAATCGCTCTGCGATGCTCTTTAAGAGCTTCCAAAAAAGGCATAAAAAATGAAAAAGTATGTTCTTTTTGTGGTATTGTTTAATCGCAAGACCAAACAATCCATAGAAGATATACTTTTTCTTATTAATATAAGACCACACAAATTATTAAGCCTATATAGACATAACTTTAAACACTCAGGTAGAGCTCCACTTTTGAAAGTTGATTACACATTACCTTATAATCAGGAGGCTTTTCATGAAAGATTATGATCAAAAACTTGAAATGACCATCCGAATACCTCTCCATACAACTTCTTTGCCTGTTCAATGTCAGTCACATGAATTTCGAAATGAACTAATCTTCCCATGATTTCCTTCTAATAAGATTACATGGATGATGACAGCTTTTCAATTTGAGCCAAAGTCTAATATATTACCTCACCAGAAATATATACAATTTTTTGAAAAATATTATTTTAACTATAGAGTAAAGGAGAAACTCTATTAAATTGTAATAACATTACCTTTTTCTGCTGCTTCAATAATACCTAAAATTACTTTTAGCGAAACTAGTGCATCTTTGCCTGTAACAAGTGGCGATTGATCTAGGCGAACACATTCAACAAATGCATCGATGACACCGCTATTAGTTTGGTTATCATTTGTTTGGATTCTTTCTAGTTTATATTTAACCTTTTCCCCATTTTTGCACATTATTTCTAATTGATAGTTGTCACTATGATAAATCTTCACAATACCTTTTTCACAATAAATAATGGTACTATTGTCTTCATCTCCGTAATAGGTCCAAGAAAAGGAAGCTGTACCCAAACGACCATTTTTCGTTTTTAAACTACATACGATGTTATCGCATACTTCAATGGGTTCACCATGTTCATTAACTTTGTCAAGAGCGCCTTGAAAAGCACTAACTTGCTCGATTTCATCATCTAATAAGTAATGTAGTAGATCAACCTTATGAATCCCTAAATCTCCTGCCACTCCAAGACTTGAGCGTTCCTTTTTAAAGAACCATGTAGAATTTGATTTATCGACACCCCATTGTTCCGGTCCAGAGTGTCCAAATGTTGTTCGAAAGGTAAGTACTTTTCCAAGCTCTTCATTTTTTATAATTTCCTTAGCCTTTTGATGGGCCTTAGTAAATCGCTGGTTATGATCAACCATTAGTTTTTTTCCAGATTTTTTTTGAGCTTCGATAATTTCCTCTGCGTGTTTAACTGTTAAAGAAATCGGCTTTTCACATAAAACATGCTTTCCGCTTAGTAATGCCTTTGTAGAAAAGATATGATGAAACTCGTTCGAAGAGCAGTCACTTATTACATCAACCGTTGGATCCGCAAGTAACTTTTCTACTGTTTGAGCTACACTACCACCAAACTGGTTAGCAAGTTCGGTGGCTCGGTCTAGATTCCGATCGTAAAAAATGATTTCATCCACATAGGGATTAGCTTTGTATTCGGGTGCGTGGCGTAATTTAGTGATCGAGCCACAACCAATAATTCCTACTTTTAAACCCAAAGGATTCCCCCCTATTCTCTCTTTTGGAATACTACTGCAATGATGATAATTAATCCCTTAACGAACCCTTGGAGGTGTGGAGAAACATTCATTAAGTTCATCATGTTATTCAGAATACCTAAGATTAGCACACCAAAAAATGTACCCATAATCTTACCACGGCCACCCGTCATTCTTGTACCACCAATGATAACCGCAGCAATCGCATCTAATTCATATTGAACTCCTGAACTTGAAGAAGAAATCGAGTTTAATCGAGATGTTTCAATGATAGCTGCAACACTCACAAGTAATCCTACCAAGCTATAGACACCAATTTTTACGCGGTCTACTCGGATTGCTGAAAGAAGCGCTGCTTTTTCATTACTGCCAAGAGCATATACATAACGTCCGAAGCGAGTCTTATGCATTAAAATGTAAACAAGGGCTGTCATAACAAAGAAAATAATGACAGGATAATCAAAAATCCATAAATCACTATTAGCAATATCAGTGAAACTAGAAACTTCCCCTGAAATACTTCCACCTTCTGCAATATATAAGGCAATGGATCGCGCGGCAGCCATCATCCCCAAGGTAGCAATAAACGAAGCAATTCTTCCTTTCGCAACCATTAATCCATTTAAAAATCCTGCGAATGAACCGACTACGAAAGCAGTTAATACCGCAACCAAAATACTGCCAGTTGCATTTAGGGCTAAAACGGTTATGACACCGACTAATACGAGTACTGATCCAACCGATAAGTCAATGCCGCCAGAAAGCATAACAACGGTCATACCTAAAGCGACAATTCCAATAATCGAAACTTGCATTAATATATTTAGTTGGTTATTGATATCTAGAAATCTAGGACTTAATATCGATGCTGCAACAAAAATAATTAAGAAGGCAATAATGACGCTATACTCCGACCATAGCCAAGAGAGGCGACTTTTTGTAGTTGAGGTTTGCTGATTAGGTTGTTTCATTGTATTAACATTAGCCAATTTTTTCGGCCTCCCTTTTTGAGCCAGTTGCATAACTCATAATTTTATCTTCTGTTGCTTCTTCTCCCTTTAATCGGGCTGTGATTTCCCCTTGGTACATGACATAGATGTGATGACAAATCTTTTGTACTTCTGGTGCCTCTGAAGATAAGATAATAACGGCTTTCCCTTGTTCTGCTAATGAGACAATTTGCTGATAAATCTCTTGCTTCGCTCCAACATCAATCCCCTGTGTTGGATTATCAAAAATAATAATATCCGTATCTACCTCAAGCCATTTAGCAATAATAACTTTCTGTTGGTTTCCTCCGCTTAACTTATCGATTGTTATACGCGGGTTGTGAACTTTAATGTTCAGCCTATCCTTATAATATTGGAATTTCTCCTTTTCTTGCCTTTCCTGGATAAAACCAGACTTTTCAAAATGTCCGATGGACGATAAACTCATATTATGAATCACGCTTAAATCTTTTATGATTGCATTTTCTTTCCGATCCTTCGGAACAAGTGCCAAGCCTGCTTCTATCGCTTTTCGTGGATGATCTATCTTTACCAGCTTGTTATTAATTTTAATTTCACCAGTGTATTTTTTTCGATAACCAAATAAGCTTTCAAAAAGCTCTGTTCTGCCATCCCCAGCCAAGCCAGTAAAACCTAATATTTCACCTTTTCGTAGGGTAAAGTTAATATTTTTATATAATCCTTGACTCGTTAAGTTATTTACTTCTAAAACAAGGGGTCCAAAGGAATGCTTTTGAACTAATCTATCTTGAGAAATAGATTTACCTACCATTAACTTGGTAATCGTATCTAAATCCTCATGATCAATACTGCCAGTCCCAACAAGTTCTCCATCACGTAACACCGTATAACGGTCGCAAATTTCCTTGATTTCCTTTAACTTATGAGAAATATAAATAATCGACACGCCTGATTTCTTTAAGTTCTTCATTAATTCAAATAAACGTTTAACTTCATGTTCCGCTAACGATGTTGTAGGTTCGTCCATAATAATCAGTTTAGATTTATGTAGCAACGCCTTTGATATTTCAATTAATTGTTTATAAGAGGTTTCTAGATTTCTGACGTATTCCTTAGGGTTGATATCAACACCAAGCTTTGCTAATATTTCATTCGTTTGTATGCACATCTCTTCTACTTTTAAGAATCCCAATTTACTTCGAAGTTCTGAACCTAAAAACATATTTTCATAGACTCTGAGATCAGATACCACATTAAGTTCTTGATGAATGAAGCTGACCCCTTGCTCCTGAGATACTCTTGGATTAGACATTCTTACTTCTTGGCCATTAATGTGAATGGAGCCATTATCGGGTTGATGAACGCCGCCTAAAATGTTCATCAGTGTAGATTTACCGGCACCATTTTCTCCTAACAATGCATGAATTTCGCCTTGCTGGACATTTAACGTTACTTTTTTCAGCACTGGTACCCCATTAAACGATTTTTCAATGTTGGTCATTGTCAAAAAAGGACTTGTAGTCATGGCGTTTTCATCCCTCCTTTTTAGGAAAAGAGGAGATACAATAACTGTATCTCCAATCATTGTATCTCCGAACAATTATTTAGAATTTTGATTCTGGATCATAGAACTCATCAACATTTTCTTTTGTAACTTGAGTAGCTTCTTTTACAACCATTGATTCTGCTGGATCATTACCTTTTGCAATGTCTGCTGCAATTTTAACTGCATCTTCAACCATTGTTGGAGAGTATAAGAATGTTGCTGTAATTAAGCCATCTGCTTGAATATCTTCAAATACAGCCTTTCCGCCGCCAGCACCTGTAACAAATTTAATATCGGTACGGCCAGCTTCTTTAATTGCTTGTAGTACACCTAGAGCCATTCCATCATCCTGTGTGAACACAGCATCGATATGTGGATGAGCTTGTAAAATATTTTGCATAACTTCTAACGATTTTTCAGTTGAGAAATCTCCACTTTGTGAAGCGATCACTTCAATGTCTGAACTTTCCATTGCTTCTTTAAAGCCTGCTCCACGTTGTTCAGTAACTGAACTTGGCGGTCCAGTAATTTCAACTACTTTTCCTTTTCCATTTAACTTTTCTACAAAGTATTTACCAGCATTGACGCCGATACCTTCATTGTCACCTTTTACAACTACAGTAGCTGCATCATTTTCAAGTTCACGATCAACAATAACTAAAGGAATCCCTGCATCTTTAACTTTTTGCCCTACTGGAGAAAGTGCTGCAGACTCAATTGGAAGCATAACGATAACATCCACATCTTGAGCGATTAAATCATCAACATCATTTGCTTGCTTATTTGGATCAGCAGCATTCGTCATCAAGTATTCAATGCCATCACTTTCTTTCAGTGCCTTTGCTTGCTTTTCAGCACTATCAATCAAAGCTCCCATCCAACCATGTGTAGCCGCTGGTAATGAAATACCAATTTTCAGCGTATCATCCTCTTCTCCACCTTTGGAACTTCCTGCATCATTACTACATGCAACCAAACTAAACATTGTTACTAAAGACAAAATTAAGACTAGAAATTTCTTCAAAACATTCACCCCTTTGTTTTTTTAAAAAGCTCTCCCTATATGTATTTGTAATCGATTACATCTAAGGTCAGCGTTCTACTATTAATTTCTTTTAATGGCAGAGCGCTGATCTTAGATGTATTATCCTGATGTGGACTCTCGTATCACTAATTCATGATCTAATATAATGCTTTCAACTTCTTCCCCTTTAATTTTATCAATCAACATCCTCGCTGCAATGGTTCCCATCTTATGCATCGGTTGGGCAATGGTTGTTAGAGTAGGGTTTGTCATATTTGAAAAATCAATTTTATCAAAACCTACTACTGCTATATCGTTAGGTACGTGCAAACTAGAGGCATTTATTTCTTTGAGCGCCCCAATGGCTAAAAGGTCAGATACAGCAAATACTGCAGTTGGTCGGTCTTGTAAATTCAAGATCTTTTTCATTGCCTGCTGCCCATTTTCAAATCCTAAGTGTTGGGTAGGAATGATATATTCATTTTTTAAAGAAATTCCATTCTCTTCCAACGCACGTTTGTAACCCATTTTCCGTTGTCGAGCATATAAATATTTTTCATCCGAATTCATTAGGGCTATTTTTTTGTGGCCAATTTGAATCAGATGCTTAACTGCCCGGTAAGAGGCTTCTTCGTTATCAATGGTTACATAAGGAATCCCGCTGCATTCTTCATACTCACTACATTGAATAATCGCATAATCTTCTGCAAGCTTTTTCAGTGTTTCAACATTGACAGTAGGATCCATTGAAATAATTCCATCTGCCATCTTTTTACGAACTAAATCGAAGTAAATATTCTCTTTCTCATTGTTGGAATCGGTTTCACACAAGAGAATACTATAATTTTGACTAATCGCAACCTTTTCAATTCCTTTAATAATTTCTAAATAAAAAGGGTTCGAGATGGTTGGAATTAAAATCAAAAGAAGCCGACTTTCTGAATTTCTTAGATTTCTCCCTAACAAACTAGGTTCATAATTTAATTTTTTAATAGCAACTTCGACTTTCATTCTTGTTTTTATAGATACGGTATTTTGACCGTTAAGTACTCTTGATACTGTTGCAACAGAAACTCCCGCTTGTTTAGCAACCTGCTGGATGTTTGCCATTTCACTGTCCTACTTTCTTTGAATTCATAGTACATATTTTTGAAATCGATTACATTTTTATAGTAATATGTTCCAAATTTTCTGTCAATACAAATTTTTCAATAAAATAAAATGGTTGATTTAATTGACTAATTCTAATATCTTAAAAATGTAATGGATTACATTTTTCAAGATTCAGATAATAAACTGTAAGGGGTGTACTTCAATTGAGATTAGGTGTCTGTCTTTACCGTATTATTTTCCGATAAAAGTTTGGAAGACATGTTAATCTATGTTTCTTCAAAAGGGATTGAAGCCATTGAATTAGGCACAGGGGGATATCCCGGTGATTTCCACTGTAATGAGGATGAATTATTAAATGTTGAATGAGTCCATAGGAGCTAATTACCCTAACATGATACAATTAAACCTTCACTCTAAATAATAGAAATAGCCATGGATGCATTTTTTGCATCTATGGCTAGGCTATTTTATCTTAAAACTATCAGCGAAACGCACTCAACGTGTGCCGTATGCGGGAACATGTCCACTGGTTGGATATATTTTACTTCATATTTCGCGCTTAAGTTCTGAATGTCCTTAGCCAAAGTTGAAGGATTACATGAGATGTATATCAACTTTTTTGGTTCTGCCTGAAGGATGGTTTGGATGAGCTGCCCCTCTAGGCCGGTTCTAGGTGGATCGACTACAATGACATCGGGCTTCCAACCCTTTTTGACCCATTTAGGAAGGACCTCTTCTGCCTTTCCAGGTACGTATTTAGTATTAGTAATTCCGTGGCGCTTTGCGTTTTTCTTCGCATCCTCAATCGATTCTGTGATGACGTCCATCCCACGGACTTCTCCCGCCTGGTCAGCAAGCCATAAGCCAATAGTTCCCACTCCACAATAGGCATCTAATACTTTTTCTTCGCCAGTCAGTGCTGCTGCTTTTTTCACTTCATTATAAAGCTTTACTGTCTGAACAGGATTTAACTGGAAGAAGGTCCTTGCTGAAAGCTCGAATTGTAAGTCTCCCAGTGTTTCTTGGATGAAATCTTCACCCGCTAATGGGAGCGTTTCTTCTCCAAAAATAAGGGACGTTTTTTGCCCATTTATGTTTTGGACAATTGATTTTACATGCGGAAGACGTTTTTGGATTTCCTGTATGATAGTGTCTACTTTTGGCAATTCCTTTTGTGTTGTTATCAGAACTATTTGCAACTCTCCAGTTTGGATGCCGACACGAGTGACAATGGTTCGAATAATACCTTTTCTAGATTTTTCATTATAAATGGGAATTTTTAATTCCTCTAAAATCCGCTTAACTTCAGATGTTGCTTCATTTGTTTGCGCGTGCTGCACAGCACATTCGTCAATATTAATCAATTGATGGGAATTAAGGCCATAAAGTCCGGCTAATACCTTGCCGTCGATTGCCTTGACTTGAAAACTGCTCTTGTTTCTGTATCCCCATGGGTCTTCCATACCAATTGTTTCACGGATGTCGAGCTTGTTGATGTCGACTTTCGTATGGCGCTCAAGTGATTGAATGATAATATCACGTTTTTCCTTAAGCTGTTGATCGTATTTCAAGTGCTGTAGTTGACATCCTCCACATTGATCATACACCGGGCAAAGCGGCAGGGCACGATGCGGGGATTTAATGCGGATTTTTTTGATTTTTGCCTCAGCAAATTTAGGGTTAATCTTGGTTGCCTCTACCACAACTTCTTCACCTGGAAGGGCTCCCGGCACAAAGACAACCTGTTTTTTAAAATAGCCTACGCCTTCCCCATTAATGCCGAGCCTTTTGATAGTCAGCGGAAAGGTTTGATTTAGTTCGATTTTGATATTTTGATCAGTTTTCATCTATTTCACTCCAAATTATTCCATAAATTCAAAGAACCCCAGTAACTGTTTCTTCATTACAGATAGTTTCATTTTAATTTTACCCCGTATTATAGCATGATTTACATAGAAAAACCGAATCTCCATGATTCGGCATTGATAACTATTGATAACTTACACCTTTCCCAAGTAGCTTCGTGTGATATTTGGTAATATTATTTGCCCATTGTGACTATACATTTCGAATAAGTTTGATAGGGCGGTTATAAAGAGGTCATACTCCACATCCGTCTTTTTCGGAGAATAGGAAGCGGACAAATATCTTCCCAAAAATCCTTCAAAATCTAATTCCAAGTCATTTCGAAAACTTTTAAAATCATAAATTCCATCTTTAAAAAATTGATGATAAACTTCCTGAGTTTCGTCCATCCCGCCGCTGAACCCCTTAAAATTCGGACAATACTTTTGGCAAATCTCTTTACTTTCCTTGTTTAAATCACTTGATGCATCTCGACTATTCCACACAAGCGCAACCTTTGCATCTGGTTTCAAAATCCGATTACATTCCAATTTGAATTTGTCTTTTTCGAACCAATGAAATGCTTGTGCCACCGTCACTAAATCAACACTTTTATCCTGCAAAGTGGTTTGTTCAGCCTCACCTTTTACCGAAATAAACCGGGCATTCTGTTTTAACGATTGTTCTGCTTTCTCTCTCATTTCATCGTTTGGTTCCACACCAATAACAGTTACGTTTCTTTCAAGTAATTGCCTGCTGAATATACCGGTCCCAGATCCAATATCCGCTATGATCGAATTCTCATTTAACTTAGTTGCTTCGAGTAAATATAGTATATATTCATCCGGATAACCTGGGCGATATTTTGCATAGACTTCTGCCTTGTCGGTAAATTTTTCTGTTGATTTCATTATATCCCCCTCCCACTGGATAATATTGTATATTATAAAATGAATCATTAAAAGGCGAATTATTGAATAAATTCGCCTTTGCCTTTGATTATTTTTTCTTCGGAAACTTATCCAGGCTTTTGAACTTGTAGCCTTTTTTCTTTAAGTCCTGAATCGCCTTTTCAAGTGCATCGGCATTGTCTTTTGAAACAGTGTGTAATAGCAGTATACAACCGGGATGGATTTGTCTCATGATATTGTCGTAGGAATATTGCCAGCCTTTTTGCTGGTTCACATTCCAATCGACAAAGGCAAGGGACCAGAAAACATGTGTATAGCCCTCTTCTTTAGCAATTTGCATCGTTCGCTCGCTAAAGACTCCTTTTGGCGGGCGGAGATATTTCATTTCCTTTTGACCCGTTAATTCTTTCGTTTTAACGCGGACCTTTTCCAGCTCTTCACGTATCCTTTCGTCACTTACAGCTGTGAGGTCTGGATGATGCCACGAATGGTTACCAACAATATGCCCTTCTTTTACCATCCTTTTAACGATATCCTCTGCTGAGAGCAGGTAATGTCCAGTTACAAAAAATGTTGCAGGTACCTTTTCCTTTTTTAAAATATCAAGAATCTGAGGGGTATAACCTTGTTCATATCCGTTATCGAAGGTAAGGTAAAGTGTCTTTGAATTAGGGTTACTTTTATAAAAAGCCCCGTATTTTTCGATCAGCTGATCAAGCTCGGCCCCTGCTTCTGCTGGCTGTTCATTAACACCCTTTTTAAAGCCCCAATGGACCGGCTGATTGGAAACAGCCGCATATGTACTCTGAGGTATCAATACGAGCAGCATACTGAGGATGCATAATAATCTTTTCATCCATGTTCCCCCTATTTTTGTTTATATTATTGTTTGCTTTTAGGTGAAAAAACATGATTGGTGGAAAAAGGAAATGTTGGTTGGTGGTAGATTCGGCCTCTTTTTGTACCAGTTTGGGGAAGGTTTAATTTTGGTAGAAATGATGTGGTCGATCTCGAAGATGGCAAGAGAAGAAATTTCCGGATTTCAGGATTGCTAAATGAGGTTTTAATCAGCAAGAAGTAATCGTTAATACCATTAATGGATGCTTCTTTTGAAAATAAGAGACATTCAGGGCATATCCATTTTGACCTTCTATAATCCATGGGGACGTATAAACATCTTGGACATTGCACTCCTGTGATTAATTCGTCTTCTGTAATTTGAAAAAAATTAAGAATATCAATTTTTTGAGGAGTGTGTTGTTTTTTTAAAAGGTTAATCATTTGATTAAGATGCTTTTGATTTAACTTTTTTTCAGTATACTTTTCCTCTAATTCATCTACTTTTTTTAATAAATCATAAGCTCTGATGACTTTTTGCGCTGCTTCTTGATAACCTTGCTGGATAATAATTTCAGTTGATGGTTTACAAACTGTTATAAGATTTTCGATGGGGACAGGAGGTATTTTAAATTTTTCAAATAAATATCTTAATAAAATTTTATGTCGATTTACTTGGGCAACTGGATTTTCATAAACATCTCTATTGTCCCCATATTCATGAATCAATTGATTTATTTCGAAGCGTAACGTTCCAGAATGGTTTTTAGCATCAAGGATTAATATGAATTTATTTGAAAGTAGAAGCGTGTCAATTTGGAAGAAAGTATTACCTATGGGGAGGCGGAGCCCGTAAAAAATATGATATTTGTGTTCTGGAATTTGGTCCAGATAATATTTGATTGTTTTTTCTCCATTGTACCCGGATCTTAAAATTCTAATTTTGGCCTTTACATCCTGCATCTTTCTATGATTATCTGCTATCCGTCTTTCTAAAGTCTCAGCTTGTAGTAAAAAGGTGGGTGGGGTGAGTTCCATTTCAATCAAGATTTATTCCTCCTTTGTATTTAATAGTATATTTTCAATAGAAATCCTAATCCACCTCCACTTTTTCAGTAGTTGTTATGACATTTTTGTGTCTATTTTTGCTCCTAGGGAAGTTTCCCACAAAATTTAGAATAATATCTGGGAATCAGCCACAAAATCCGTATCTTTATTACATATTTTTTGGCACTTACTACATATTTTCAGACTCTTACTACATATTTCACAGAACTTACGACATTTCCTGGATATTATTTGGTAATCTCCTCAAACTTCAGATACTTATTACATATTTTTTGGCACTTACTACATAATTTTGGGCACTTACTACATATTTTCAGACTCTTACTACATATTTTACAGAACTTACGACATTTCCTGGATATTATTTGGTAACCCCTCAATCTTCAGATACTTATTACATATTTTTTGGCACTTACTACATAATTTTGGGCACTTACTACATATTTTCAGACTCTTACTACATATTTTCAGACTCTTACTACATATTTTCAGGCTCTTACTACATCTTTTACGAAACTTACGACATTTCCTGGATTTTTAACCCATATACCTTTTTACAAACTACTTCTCCAGAAACAAAAAAGGATAGACGCAATATCTCACATCTATCCTCACAACACTATATCCTTATTTAAAAACCGGTTCTTTAAACTGGGCTAATTTTTCTAAGGAAGATTTATCTACGTCGGCGTGCAAGCTGTTTCCGTGCGAGTCCATGGTTACTACGGCTGTGAAGCCCTCTACACGCAGATGCCACATTGCTTCCGGAATACCGAATTGCATTAAATCGACACCTTCAACAGATTTGATGCAATCTGCGTAATACTGAGCCGCACCGCCAATGGCATTAAGGTACACGCCTCCATGCTCTTTCAAAGCAGCCAGTGTTTTCGGCCCCATGCCGCCTTTACCAATGACAGCGCGGATTCCGAACTTCTTCATGATATCGCCTTGGTAAGGTTCCTCACGAATACTTGTTGTCGGACCCGCAGCTTTAACATGCCACTCACCAGCGTCATCCTTTAACATAACCGGACCGCAATGATAAATAACTTGTCCATTTAAATCAACTGGTGCCTCGTGATCACTTAAATACTTATGAATTGCATCACGGCCTGTGTACATCATGCCGTTAATTTGAACGACATCTCCAACTTTAAGGGCACGGATCTGTTCTTCGGAAATTGGCGCCTCAAGCGTGATAACATCCTCAGATGTAGCTGCCGTTTCCTTCGCTGCCTCTTCCTCAGCAAAATCAATGAATTCCCCGTCTTGGTACATCCATTCGTTAATTTCGCCTGTTTCCGCGTTCACACTTACACCTAAACGGCGGAATGCCCAGCAATTGTAGGCAACCGACACATAAAAGCTTGCTGGAATACGATTCATCACACCGACTTTACACCCTAAAAGAGTTGCCTCGCCGCCAAAGCCCATGGTGCCAATTCCTAATTTATTTGCATTTTCCATAACATACTCTTCTAACTTGCGAAGTTCTTCATTTGGGTTCACATCTTCAACGGAACGAAATAGTTGTTCTTTGGCTAAATCATATCCAGAGGAACGGTCGCCGCCAATCCCAACGCCAATAAAGCCAGCACTGCAGCCTTGTCCTTGTGCTTGATATACGGAATGCATGACACACTTACGGATTCCATCTAGGTCACGTCCAGCGCGGCCAAGACCGTCTATTTCACATGGTAGGCTGTATTGAATGTTTTTATTTTCACAACCGCCGCCTTTTAAAATAAGACGAACGTCGATATAGTCTTTTTCCCATTGGTCAAATTTGATAACTGGCACCCCTGCACCAAGATTATCACCACTATTTTCACCTGTGAGTGAATCAACCGAGTTCGGGCGTAATTTTCCTTCTTTTGTTGCTAAAACAATGGCATTGCGAATCGCTTCTTTAATTTCTAACTGGTTTACACCAACTGGCGTTTTGATTTTAAAGGTTGGTAAACCGGTGTCCTGGCAGATCGGTGACACTTGATCGTCAGCCATTTTGATATTGTTTGTAATCGTCGCAAGGCTCATCGCCGCACTTGTTCCAGCATTTTCTATTTCCTTCGCCCTTTTAACGGCCCGGCGTACATCCTTAGGAAGTTTTGTTGATGTTTCTACGACTAGCTTGTACATGCTTTCTTGAAATTTAGAAATATTCAATTCGAGTACCCCTCTCCCTATGTTCCCCAATAATCTTTTTCAATTTTCAACGTTTTTGCACGTTTATATTATACTCCTATACCCTCTAGAATTAAAGGATTAGCTTGCAACCGTTGCCATGTTAATCGGAAAAAAAACCATGTAAATTTTGGATAAGGAAACTCACCTCCCTCCAAAATAAAAAAAGAGCCTGTTGATTAAACAGACTCACTCACTTCGCGATTATTAAATTCTCTGCATTTTGATTCCATATCATCTAACATTGAAATTAAGCGGTCAATATCTTCAAGATCCGTATCTTCAGGATCAATGGCATCGAGCACGTCAATGAACATGTTTAAACGTTGTTTTAAAAAATTCACTTGTGTATTTTTATCTTCAATTGGATTACCCAAACTGATTCACTCCTTTTCGTTAACGTTCTCATCCTACCGAAAAATTTATACTTTGACAATCGATTATTATTATTTTGCCCTATTTTTAAAAAATAAAAAGACTCCTTTACGGAGGAGTCCTCAACTTTAAAGTCATCTTGGTCTTTCAGATGCAGCAAATCCAAAGGAAACATAATCCTGTACAGGAATCCATGCACCAATCCCTTGGGACGTGACATTTTTAATTACGATAAACTTTTTGCTTCCTTTTAGCATTAAGTAGACTTCACCGTAGGTTACTTTTCCTTTTTCATTCACACCTGGTGCATAAGCGTATAAGTAGCCTAGGCGGTTAGGAGGGATGTTATAAATATGATCATTCTTTGTTCCTGCTCCAATAATCGTATCAAACGAAAGTGGAAGATTCGTTTTTTCCATCGCCTTTAATAGCATCATTTTTTTCACATCTTCGGCATTGGCGATTTTAGCCGTTAGACCGCCTCTGATGATTTTTTGCGACTCCTGAACATACTTAATCTGATACGGCACTTTACCGCCACGATTATCGAAATAATTGGTGTTTATTTTTTGGAACTCCCAATTCGGGGAGGTTTCGGTTGATTCGTAATTCAAGGGCCACTGGCCTAAGTAAACGATAGCGCGATAACCAATCGCAAATGGTGTGCTATTAATACTCGATTCATTCAACATCCGGATTAAATCAGGATTTTCAATTTTGACCTTTGAAGAATTAATCAACTTCTTAGTTAATTCACTTGGTTGCAGTAATGGCAGATCCTGTGTCGAATTCGGATAAGTATTTTCCTTGGTGATATTCCGAACCGAAGCTGGGACTTGATATTTAACCGAGACTTTTTTCACCGGAACCTTTTGTGCATACCCTGACGGAATAAAAGTTAACATTAATAGCAGTGTCAAAAGAACAGAGACATTTCTCTTCACGAGTTAAACTCCTTTCACTAATAGCATTAATCAGTCTGATAGTAGTTTTTTCGGAGTTGATATATTTTATCCATCCAAGCAAGTAATTTCATTATTTCGCCTGAAGACGGACCATTAATTTTTCAAAAAATGGAAAAAACAGTTGAATGGCAGGCCCTACCGTAAAGGTGATAATTATGGTCCCGTATGAAATAGGCCCATGCAGAAAAAATGCAGGAATTAAGGCTGTAATTTCCCCAATCGTTTTTGCAACCATTAAATTAACATGAAAACGTTCCTTGATTGCCAACATAAAATTATCGATTGGACTTTGTGGGAACTTAGCCTGAATATAAATGGCTGCACCAAATCCAATAATCAAGATGCCCATCATTAACATCCCAATTTTCCCCATAAGTTGGTTGACTTGAAATAAATCAAAAACAGTGTCTAGCCAAAAATCAACTAAGGAACCAATAATAATAATAGTTAGTAATGAAAGCAGATCCGGTCTTTTTTTTAATAAAAGAGAAACTACGATGACTAAAACCGCTCCATCAATCATCACCCATTTTCCCACTGATAACCCAACCTTTTCAGTTAGGATTACATTAAGTGCATCCCATGCTCCTACACCTATATCGGCTACTTCAATGGTCATACATACTCCGAAAGTCATAATAGCTAAACCTAAAATAAAAAATAAAAACCTAATTAATAATTTCATTTGTGGCTCCTTTTAGGGGAAAAGTAACATAAATGTAATAATCAGAACATTTACAAAATTAAAATTTCGTTATATAATATACTTAATCTATCAAGTAAGGAGGGCTGTAATCAATCTGCTACCCATTTACCTAATTAATATTAAGGAGGTTGGGATTCCCGTCTTATATGAGATTCAACACTCGTGTTCATGTATCTAAATAAACATGAAGGTTGGTGATTGATGGCCCAAAGAAAAGCGATTGATACTTAACCCTACAAAAAAGATATTTTATTATGATAGTCCATGCAAGATGATTAACTCCGTACATGGAAGAATTTAAAAATAGTATATATTTCAAAGGAGACTCTAAACCATTAGGCTTAGAGTCTCTTTAATGTAAATTAGAGTAAGTAAAAACCAATTCCCATAATCAAATAGGCAGCCAGTAAAGTTAACCCTTCAAACCAATTGGTTTCTCCATCGTTAGAGATAACAACCATAAGGAGAACCGATGAAACCATTGCAATTAATTCCTGCCAGCTGAAAAGAAGCGGCATCGTGGTATCAAAGAAAAGAGAGATCAGAACAAGTACAGGTAAGACGAACATAGCCACTTGTAAGGTAGAACCAATTGCGATTTCCACCGCAATATCCATTTTGTTTTTAAATGCCATCACTATAGCCGAAGCGTGCTCTGCTGCATTACCAACAATTGCCACGATAATTACTCCGATAAATAATTCAGACCAACCAAGAGTATCCCCTACATATTCAAAGGTATGAACAAGACGCTCGGAAATGTATGCGACCGCCAATGTAGCGATGAAAAGAACGGCGATGGCCTTTCCTTTTCCCCATTCTGGTACTTCTTCCTCATGAGCCACTTTTTCAGTACTGGGCTGATACACGCCTCGATGGGTAACCAACTTAAAAAATAAGGCCGCTAGATAAAGGACAATCAGAATGACTGATATGCCAACACTTAAGGAAAGTGTTTTTGTCTCATTCATATTTATCGAAAAAACCTCTGGAATAACAAAGGCGATTATAACAGCAAACATAAGCAGTCCCGAATTGTGACGTGCATCGTACACATTAAATGTCTGCCTCTTAAATTTTAATCCTCCAATAAAGAAAGATAGTCCTGCCACAAGTAGTAAATTGCCTAACACGGAACCCGTTAATGAGGCAAGAACAATACCAACAAGTCCTGCCTTCAACGAAAAGATAGAAATAATAAGCTCAACCGCATTTCCAAACGTGGCATTTAACAAACCGCCTATCCGTGGCCCCGCCACAATCGCAAGACTTTCTGTTGCCCTCCCCATATAACTGGCTAATGCAACAATGGTTAAACAGTAAATAATAAATAAGATGATATTTGACCAATGCATGAGCGAGCCAATAACTGAAAGTGGCACCCCAATAAGTGTCATAAGCATAAAAATCTTGTTCACCGTATTCCCTCCAAATTCTCGGATTTCTAATATATATATTTTTTCCTTTTGTACCCTAATTTACCTAAACTAATCATAAAAGTCTAGGGAGTTTGTTCACTTGCAAATGGCGGATTTTCTCGTTACCATCATTTAGGAACTATTTAAAAATATTTGAATGAGGAAGTTCTATGAATAAAAATAACCTTCGTTTTTGGATTCTTGTTAGTATTGTTGCCATATCTGGTTTTTCGCAAGGCATGCTGTTGCCGCTTATCGCAGTAATTTTTGAAAAAAGTGGCGTTTCACCTTCATTAAATGGCTTAAATGCTACTGCACTTTATATTGGAATTCTACTTGTGTCCCCTTTCATGGAAATGCCTCTCAGAAAATACGGTTATAAACCGGTTATTATCTATGGTGGCGGGATCGTAATTGTTTCACTTGCTTTATTTCCATTATGGGAGACATTTTGGTTTTGGTTTGCTCTCCGATTACTGATTGGCATTGGCGATCATTCCCTCCATTTTGCCACACAGACTTGGATTACTTCCTCCTCCCCAGCTGCAAAGCGGGGACGTAATATTTCTCTGTATGGTCTGTTCTTCGGGATTGGTTTTGCCTCCGGGCCATTAATGACACCATTAGTAAACGTAAATCAATCACTGCCCTTTATTGTTTCCTCGATTTTATGTTTTATTGGTTGGGTCTTTGTTTTTACTCTTAAAAATGAACTGCCTGAACAAGAAGTTGGTATCAATTCATTTCTAGCCACAATCAAGCAGTTTAGAAAGGCATTAAAATTTGGATGGGTTGCTTTATTACCTCCATTCTCCTACGGCTTTTTAGAATCCTCCTTAAACGGAAGTTTTCCTGTCTACGCATTAAGAATGAATATAGATGTATCCAGTGTTTCAATGGTGTTATCTGCTTTTGCAATCGGCAGTGTCCTTACCCAGCTTCCGTTAGGAATTATTAGTGATAAGGTTGGGCGTAGAAATATCTTAATAACTATATTATTTCTTGGATTTTTCAGCTTTACAGCTGCTAGTTTTCTTGTGCATTCCTTTATTGGGCTGTTTGTAGCTTTCCTCATTTCTGGGATGATAGTCGGTTCGACCTTTTCGCTTGGCATTAGTTACATGACAGATTTAGTTCCAAAGAACCTACTACCGACAGGAAATTTGTTATGCGGCATCTTTTTTAGTCTTGGAAGCTTATGTGGTCCAATCATCGGGGGATTGTTCATTAAATTCTCTCAAAATGTGAGTTTCTTCTATATCATTAGTACAATGCTATTGACCCTATCAATCATCATCTTTGCTTTTGGAAAAAAGACTTTATTGGTTTTCGAACAACAAAATTCTTAATGGAAGATTGTGGAGCAAATTCATATCTAATGCATAAAATATGTGGTAAGATGAAAGAAAATAAAGATAAAATTAAGAATTGTTGCTGTCATCCTTTTGATGACAGCTTTCGTATTTTTTAAGGGGATTGATTTTGATTATTCTTATCAACTAGGAAATTGAGAGGGGGAGATCCTATGAATTCAGAAGCAAAGACTCTAACAAAGAGTATTCACAAAGTAGGTTTCTTAGAAAAAATCAAACCGCATGCAGAATTGATTGCTGCTGGATTAAGCGGTGGATTCATTGCTGCTGGCTGGATATTGGATAAGTACGGAAATGGAGCAGATTCCATTATTGCTTACCTGCTGGCATTTATCATTGGCGGGTTTGCCAAGGCTAAAGAAGGCATAGAAGCCACCTATGAAAATAAAGAATTAAATGTGGAAATGCTAATGATTTTTGCTGCCATAGGTTCAGCAATTATTGGTTACTGGACAGAGGGTGCCGTTCTAATTTTCATTTTTGCTGTAAGTGGAGCATTAGAAACCTATACCATGAATAAAAGTCACAAGGAAATTTCCTCTTTAATGAAGCTTCAGCCAGAAGAAGCCTTGCTTATCTCAAATGGTTATGAAAAAAAGGTTCCTGTTTCAGTGCTCCGTGTCGGTGATTTTATTTTAATTAAGCCTGGGGAACGTGTCCCTTCTGATGGAATCATCATCAAAGGACAAACGAATATCGACGAAGCTGCAATAACCGGCGAATCCATGCCTGTCTCAAAAGGAACTGAGGAAGACGTTTTCGCGGGTACCGTTAACATGACTGGTTCAATTACTGTTAAAGTGACAAAAGCGAGTCATGATACCCTCTTTCACAAAATCATACAGCTTGTTCAATCAGCTCAAAGCGAGAAATCTCCCTCACAGCTGTTTATTGAACGTTTTGAAGGAGCCTATGTAAAAGTTGTCCTATCCGTTGTTTTATTAATGTTTTTCCTTCCCCACTTTATGTTAGGCTGGAGTTGGCAAGAAGCCTTCTACAGGGCAATGATATTATTGGTGGTTGCATCCCCTTGTGCACTTGTTGCTTCTATTATGCCGGCCACTTTATCCGCCATCTCAAATGGAGCGAGACATGGGATATTGGTAAAAGGTGGGGTTCATCTTGAAAATTTAAGCCATCTAGGGGCAATTGCCTTTGATAAAACGGGAACACTTACCAAAGGGAAACCAGAAGTAACTGAAGTGATTGTTAAGGAAGGACTTGATCGAGAGGACCTTATTTGGAAAGCAGCTTCAATTGAAAGCCATTCTAACCATCCGCTTGCAACCGCGATAGTGAATTATGTTAAATTAAGCATTAATAAGGATCTCCTTTATCCAGAAAGTCTTGAGGATGTACCAGGCTGGGGTGTTAAAGCGACAATTAACGGTGAGCAGTGGAAAATTGGTAAGGCTGCCTTTATTGGCAATAATCATGTTGACAAGTTTGCTGAAGGTAAGGCAAAGGATCTTGCAAGTCTTGGCAATACACTTGTATACATTGAAATAAATGGTAAACTGAGTGCGATCATTGCCATGAAGGATGTAGTTCGCAAGGAAACAAAACTTGCCATTGATCATTTAAAAAAGCAAGGTATTCATACGGTCATGCTTACTGGGGATAGTGAAAAAACAGCACGAGCGATTTCCTCTGAAAGCCATGTAGATGAATTTTTCGCCGAATGCTTACCTGAAGTAAAAGTAGAAAAACTTAAGGATTTGAAAGAAAAGTATAAAACTGTGGCAATGGTAGGTGACGGGATTAATGATGCACCCGCGCTAGCAATTGCCAATGTCGGTATTGCCATGGGCGGAGGAACTGATGTTGCCCTTGAGACTGCTGATATTGTCCTAATGAAAAATGATTTGCCGCGAATTGCCGAGGCCATCGATCTTTCCAAACGCATGAATAGAATCATTAAACAAAATGTGGTTTTCTCTATAACTGTAATCATGATCTTGATCTCATCGAATTTCTTTCAGATGCTCGATTTGCCATATGGAGTAATCGGTCATGAAGGCAGTACCATTTTAGTCATTCTAAATAGTCTTCGATTGCTTAAATAGGAAAAACCGGATGAACATTCATCCGGTCTTTTTATTTTCATATGGGATTTAACCCATTAGTGATAGCCATTCGAGCCGTTCGCAGACCCCGAAGTTTTATTTCCTTTACTACCTTTACCTTTTTGCTTTGTACCGCCATCTTTTTTAGTCTTCTTTGTCATAATAAGAACCTCCCTGAAGTTAGTTTGCCTTCTATCTTAGTTTGAACAGATGGGCTATTTTCATGAAGGAAACTATTAGCAATTCTTACGATTCTTTTCACTATAAAAAGCGTTAATTTCTCCACCTAATATAATAATAAATGCCGATATGTATAACCAAATCATTAAGACAATAATTGCCCCTATACTGCCATAGGTGAGCGAATAATTACTGATATTTCCAACGTAAAAGGTTAATCCAATCGAGGAAATAATCCAGCCCACGGTAGCAAAAGCTGCCCCTGGAAAGGCACTCCGGCATTTTATTTTTACGTTTGGTGCAATCCAATACAATCCTGTAAAAATGAGAAACAAAATAATCGCACTAACTAGCCAGCTTAATGTGTCCCATACCTTAATAAATTCTGTCGTGTAGCCCATTTGAGAAAATAAAAAAACACCTATTTCTCTGCCGAATACAGGAAGAACAATCGCCAGAATTAAAACAAAGATCATACCAAAAGTTAAAAGAATAGCCATCCCTCTAGAGACAATAAACGAGCGGCTTTCCTTTACATTATATGCCTTATTAAAAGCCTTCACAATCGCATTAATACCGTTCGATGACGACCAAATCGTACCGATGATCCCGAACGATAACAACCCGCCATTCCGATGATTCATTATGTCATGGACGTTCTTTTCAATTAGGTCCATGGCCTCGACAGGTGCAAAATCCCTTACGATCCCAAGCATATCCTGATGGGGAATTGGAATATATGGAAGGAGCGTAAATAAAACAATCAGGAGCGGAAATAGGGACAGTAGAAAATAATATGCTAGCTGTGCACTTAATCCAGGTAGATCATCTTCATCGACCCGGTGCCAAAGTAATTTTAATAAAGATGAGCGAACATTCCCCACCTTTTCCATTTCCATCCTCCTTTTTAATGAATTTTTTTTTCTTCTCCTAACACTTCTTCAAAAAGGAGTGCTTCGTCACTTTTTGAGAATGTTTCCTTCGTTTCTTTTAAAATGTCCGTTACCTGAGGTGTTATCTCTCGTAATTCTTCCACTTTATCTGTTATATAAGATATATCCTCACTGACTTGCTTAACGGTTGTCTTTAATTTTTCTGCAGTTTCCTTCACCTTATCAGTAATCTCTCCTGGATTTTTCATGATATAGGTAACCTTAGTAGTGGTTTTTTGTACGTTTTCTTTCATCACTTCACGTGTTTGTTTATCTAAAAGGCTGATTGCCCCGCCAGCAAGTGCTCCAAGTAACATTCCGCGCCAAAATTGATTTTTCTTTGTCATGTTAACCTCTCCTTTAATCTTAATTATTATTATCATCAATAATACCCGATGATAATAATACCAAAACCCTCTTTTATTTATTTTGCTTCATAGAGGATGGCCACGCAAGTCCAACTGATACTTTTATCCATTTTTTTGGCTAAATTAAATTGGGGGGCGTTCCTAGGAATTTTTTATTGACATATAATTTTCAACATGAAAAGATGGACATAATAATTCGCGGAAAGGGTGACCCAAATGAACTTATCAGAAAAATCAATTGAGAATGTCGAATATATGATTGAGCAAATAAAGGAAAAGCTAAAGGTTTTAAACCTTGGAGCCATAAAACCTTCGCATTTTGATGAAGAAATGTACGAGGAATTAAAAGAGATTTATGATATGGTCCTTAGAAAAAATTCATTTAGTCCTAATGAAATGCAGGCCTTAGTAGAAGAGCTTGGAAGCCTCCGAAAAAAATAAGCTAAAAACCCGTTATTGCACATAACGGGTTTGTTTTTATTCCTGTTCAGTTAAGATGACAGGTCCATCCTTTGTAATCGCAAGTGTATGTTCGTATTGTGCTGAATATTTCCCATCAATGGTCCTTGCCGTCCAGCCATTGTTATCCATCTTCGTTTGGTATCTACCTACATTAACCATGGGTTCAATTGTAAAGACCATACCTTCTTTAATTCTTGCGCCTTTTCCTGGCAGTCCGTAGTGCGGAACATCCGGCTTCTCGTGTATCACTGCTCCAATCCCATGACCAATAAAGTCTCGAACAACAGAAAAACCTTCGCTTTCAACATAGGTTTGAATTGCGTGCCCGATATCCCCGATTCGATTGCCGACAATCGCCTGTTCTATCCCTTTATAGAGTGCTTCCTTTGTAACATTTAATAAACGTTCGGTTTCCTCAGATACCTTTCCTACTGCGTAGGACCAAGCGGAATCAGCCAAGGCACCATTGTAATTGACAACCATATCCACTGTCACAATGTCCCCATCTTTTAAAGACTCCTTCCTTGGGAAGCCATGGCATATTTCGTCATTTATGCTTGCACAGGTTGCATATTCATAACCCTTATAACCCTTTTGTTCTGGTGTCGCTCCATTTTTCTTAAGAAATCCTTCAACAAATTCATCGATTTCCCAAGTGGTTATACCTGGTTTGATTAATTTTCCAATTTCTTTATGACAAGCTGCAAGTATTTCTCCTGCCTTTTTCATTGCTTCAATTTCACGTTGTGATTTAAGGACAATCATTTTAGGAGGGTCCCCTTCCTTTTTGTTTATTTTTATGTATAATATTCAAAATTGTTATTCGTCTAAAAGCCATCCTTTTAGTGAATTATACAATTGACCACTATTGGCAACAATATTAATATTAACCCTATCCTGTTAATTTTTCAAAAATACTTTATTGGTGAAACTTTTTCTCGAAGTTCATATTTTTGTCATATTCCTTTGTTCTTAATATGGTACTTTTCTATTCTTTTTGATAGAATTAATGTAAAGTGAATAATAATTAGGTGTGTGAGAATTATGATCGGTGATCGCGTAAAAAAATTCCGCTTAGAAAAGAAAATGTCACTTTCCGAACTTGCTGCTCAAGCAGGCGTGGCAAAATCTTATTTAAGTAACCTTGAAAATAACAAACAAGAGAATCCTTCTATAAAGTTTCTTGAAAAAATTGCAGTTGTCTTAAATATACCTATTGATCATTTAATACATGAAGAAGTCAATAAAGCGGAATTAGACATTGATTGGATGAATCTTGTCAAAGATGCAATGAATTCTGGTGTTTCCAAAGAACAATTTCGTGATTTTCTTGAATTTAACAAGTGGCGTATTAATCAAAACGACGATAAATAATAACCTGTGAAAAGGTCTTTTTCAATTTGAACAAAGAAAAGCATTCTACAAATACTCCCATTTGTAGAATGCTTTTTTTATTTATGTACACTGTCGTTCCGTGATTAACTCATAACCTCTTGTTGGCTAAGGAAGTCACGAACTGCTTTTATGGATAATCCCAAGTCTTTTGCTTCTAATATGAGTTCCATCCATTCTTGATCGATTACTTCTACTTCACTTTTTGTAATAACCATTTTTCTCACTCCTAAAATACATTGTGTATTCCAGGTAGCCCGGCCATCGTAACAAGTCATACTTGCCTTAGATCCTCGGCTTTGCGTCCCTGCTTTTCAACAGGTTTGCCTTTTTCTGATACTAATACAACTTAAGTATGACTGTATTAGCTTATCGTTCTTATGTGATAGGTCGATTTACTTAATCCTCATTGATATTATATCTAGTGCTATTTTAGTAGGGTGTTGTAATTTGTCGTATTATTTTAATTTTCACACATTTCTTTCTAACAAATTATGCCAAACATCTACAAAAATATCCCAATTACAGCTTAACCCCTGCTGGGTATGTCTTAGACCGCATGTGTAAACCAGATCCCCCGAAAGATAAAGCTGGTGAAGAGTGAATCTATTTATAGATTCCACTTTCAGACAGCTTTTTCTTTTTTAATAGTAATTATTTTCACTCCAATCAGGGAATGCTACTTTTGATGACGAAAGGAGTGTTGAATTTGGCACGTGGAGAACATTTTGAACATAAAAAGAAAAACCACCCAGGTAATTTTCCAAAAGACAGTTTAACAGAAAAGCATGCGAAACAAGCAATTGGGGACGAAGAATTTTTAGTGGTAAGGGAAGCCTTTAAAAATCGAGTGGAAGATGAGGATGAATATCGAGGAGATACTGCTCGTTTACTAAATGACCAGACAGAATAAAAGGCGTGAGCACTTCACGCCTTTTTATATCCCTAGAATTCGCCTTTTTCCACACTTAAATTTCTAATAAAATGTGAAAATTCAACTGCTTTAAGCCAATTAGCTGCTTTTTCGATGTCCTTGGAAAACACCCTGTCTTGTTTAATCGAAGCTACCTGTTCGCGGCCTTTATCATAAAACCCCCTGGTATAAGATGCCATTTTTTCGATCCCGCGAATTTCAACCGCCTGCATGGCACAAATTAGTTCAATTGCGATAACTCTGCGTGCGTTCTGGATAATTTGATAAGCATGCCTAGAAGCAATTGTTCCCATACTTACATGATCCTCTTGATTTGCGGAAGAGGGAATCGAGTCGACACTGGCAGGATGTGCGAGTGTTTTATTTTCTGAAACAAGCGCTGCTGCCGCATATTGCATAATCATTGCACCCGATTGCAAACCAGGTTCAGGACTTAGGAAAGCCGGTAAATCATTTAGCTGTGGATTAACTAATCTTTCAATTCGTCTTTCCGAGATATTTGCTAGTTCCGCTACGGCAATCTTCATAAAATCCATCGCAAAAGCTATGGGCTGTCCGTGGAAGTTCCCCCCAGAAATCACCTTTTCTCCATCATCAAAAATTAATGGATTATCCGTTGCTGCATTCATTTCGATCTCTAATTTTTCTTTCACATAATCCAAGGCCTGCCAAGATGCCCCGTGAACTTGTGGAATGCAGCGGAGAGAATAAGCATCTTGAACCCGTAACTCGCCCTGCTGTGTTGTCAATAAACTATCGCCTAAATAACGACGAATTCTCGCTGCTGTGTCAATCTGCTGTTTGTATCCCCTTGCGACATGAACTTCTTCTGCAAATGCATCGATAATTCCGTTTAACCCTTCCATTGTCATTGCAGCAATCAGCTCACTTTCATGTGCTAACTGTTCTGCCTCCAAGTAACCAATAACACCCATTGCTGTCATCGCTTGAGTACCATTAATTAGAGCTAGACCTTCTTTTGCTTCCAATGTTACGGGTAGAATTCCTTCTAACTGGAGCGCATCAAAAGCATCGATTTGCTTACCTTTGTAAAATACCTCTCCTTCCCCAATTAGAACTAAGGCAAGGTGAGAAAGCGGGGCTAAATCACCGCTCGCACCAAGGGAACCTTGCTGTGGGATGACAGGAATGATATCTTTATTCACTAACTCTAATAACTTTTCAATGACAATAGGTCTGACTCCAGAAAAGCCCTTTAGTAGTGCGTTAGCCCGAAGAAGGACCATGGCTTTAGAAACAATTTCCGGAAAAGGTTCACCTACCCCGCACGCATGGGAACGAATTAAATTAAGCTGCAGGTCTTGAACATGACTCTTATCGATAAGTACATCGCTGAATTTTCCAAATCCAGTCGTAATTCCATAAACTACCTTTGATTCTGAAACAATTCTTTCTACTGCTTCACGGCTCTTCTTGACGGCTTCCATACTCTTGTCTGAAGCATTAACCTTTTGCTTGCCATATAATACATCTTTCATCTGCTCTAATGTTAAGCTTCCACCTGTAAGTGTGATCATTTTGTCCCTCTCCTCTACCACTGTAGTATAATAAAGAAAGAGGCTGGATTCCGAATCTATTTGATTTGGAGTCCAGCCTCTTTTATGATTAATTGATCGAATATTATTAGATGCCACATGGGATCATTCCATTCTTTAACTATCTTATTGCTAATTATTGTATGTGATGAAAAGCTTATCTGTCAATTTAATTTTCTGAATTTTAGCACGATAACACTTTAGTACGATAATAATGAAAAGCGGAATCGCCGGTTTAGCGGCGTATGAGCTACAACGATTTAAAATAAAGGAAAGTTCCGTTATACTATAAAAAGGTCAAATTGGATTTACCCGAAAGGAGTAATTATGAAATCTCTCGTACTTGCAGAAAAGCCAAGTGTGGCTCGTGAACTTGCTCGTGTCCTTGGCTGCAATCAAAAACATAAAAGCTATATGGAAGGCAATCAATATATTGTCACATGGGCCCTTGGACACTTAATCGAATTAAAAATGCCCGAGCATTATGACACGAAATATAAAACATGGAATTTGGAAGATTTACCGATCATTCCACAAAAAATGGGCTTGATGGTCATGAAGCAAACAAACCATCAATTCCGTGCCATTGAAGCGTTATCCAAACGGAAAGATATTAACGAATGCATCATTGCAACGGATGCAGGTCGTGAAGGCGAACTGGTTGCCCGCTGGATTCTTGAAAAGCTCCACTGGAACAAACCTTTAAAAAGATTATGGATTTCTTCACAAACAGATAAGGCTATAAAGGATGGGTTCAAACAATTAAAACCAGGCAAACAGTTTGAGGACCTCTACCATTCAGCAGTTTGCCGAGCAGAGGCGGATTGGTTAATTGGTCTAAATGTGACAAGAGCATTGACCACCAAATACAAGGATCCTCTATCTGCAGGTCGGGTTCAAACCCCTACGCTTGCACTTGTTCTTGAGCGTGAGCAGCAGATTCAATCCTTTGTACCAAAGGAATATTGGACTATTCGGTCAGAAATCGGCCCGCTTTCAACTGATTGGGAACGAGACAATGAAAAGCGCATTTTCGATAAAGTAAAAGCGGAAGCGATCCAATCGAATATCAATGGGAAAAAAGCTGCACTTGAAAAAATTGAGCGAAAGAAAAAATCAGAGCCGCAGCCTCTACCCTATGATTTAACAGAGCTACAGCGTGATGCCAATAAGCGATTTGGTTTTTCTGCAAAAAAGACTTCAACCGTCTTACAGCGTCTTTACGAGCAATACAAATTGGTTACTTATCCAAGAACCGATTCACGCTATTTAACAACAGATATGATGAACACAATGACAGACCGCCTGCAAGGAATGGCTTCTGGATATAGAGATGAAGTCCGCCCTCTTCTTGCAAATAGGGGTATTGTGCTTGCCAAACGCGTTTTTAACAATGAAAAGGTAACGGATCACCATGCCATTATTCCTACGGAACAACGTCTGAATCTTAGTGAGCTCGATTCAGACGAAAGAAAACTATACGATATCATTGCCAGACGTTTCTTAGCCTTGTTTTTACCTGCTTATGAATATGAAACCATTCAGGCTACCTTCAAGGTCGAAGGTGAGACATTTACAGCAAAAGAGACGAATGTTATCGATTTGGGCTTTAAGAAAGTCTTAGGAAAAGAAGATACCGAACATGCTGTAACAGGCCTGCAAAGAATAGCCCAAGGTCAGTCCTTTACGGTAAAAAATAGCTCCATCAACCAAAAATGGACCGAACCACCGCAGCGTTATTCTGAAGCGGATGTTCTAGCTCAAATGGAGAAATTTGGTTTAGGAACCCCAGCAACCAGAGCTGAAATTATTGAAAGACTTGTGGAAACAGAAGTCGTTGAACGGCAAAATGGACGCTTTCATCCAACGAAAAAAGGCAAACAACTAATTGACCTTGTCAATGATGAATTAAAGTCACCAGAACTGACGGCCAAATGGGAGCAGGAACTGGAACGAATCTCAAAAGGAAAGGCAGACCCAAAAGCCTTTTTACAAAAAATTCGCCGTCAAACAGAGCAACTTGTTTCCGAAATTAAAAAAAGTGAAAAATCCTATCGTGCCCACAATTTAACTGGTTCTAGATGTCCGGAATGCAATGAATTCTTAAAGGAAAGAAATACAAAGGATGGGAAAATTCTTGTTTGCTCAAGTCCTGAGTGTTCTT
Organism: Bacillus sp. ISL-77; assembly: GCF_018613105.1. NCBI lineage: Bacteria > Bacillati > Bacillota > Bacilli > Caryophanales > Bacillaceae > Bacillus > Bacillus sp. ISL-77. The sequence continues at coordinate 224,657 of NZ_JAGGQY010000036.1, read as the reverse complement.
ACCGGAAAAGAAAGGACCCGAAGCTTTCCAATCGCCGCTGTCCACAGTGCCATAAAAAAATGGAGATTCATGATGGGAAGGCAGGCGCCTACTTCCAATGCCGCCGTTGCAATGTGGTTGAAAAAGCAGAAGACAAGAAAAAAGCTGTCAATAAGAAAGAAGCACAAAAACTTGTCCAGAAATATACGCAAAAGGAGGATTTTGGAACAAGCTTAGGTGATTTACTGAAACAAGCCTTAAAAAATCAAGACTAACCATAATGGTAAGCACAATCCATGTGCTTACCATTTTTGTTGTATGTTCTTCCAGTTAGATAATATGATGGTATGATCAAAAACTATGGTTGGACATTTTCCGTCATAGCGATTCTTGCTCTTTCAAGTGCTGGGATGTATTGGGTAATGTTTTATTCGTTTGAAAAGCAAAAAATAGGAACATAGATGTAAAAAAGGGTCAATAATTCATATAAAATTGTACTAAAATGTTCACATTTGCCTAATTTGTATTATAATTAACTTACAAAAGTTAATATTATTAGGGCGGTGGAAACAATGGAATTATCCCAGTTCATGGCTCCAACTTCATTGTCAGGAATTATTACATTTTTAGTCCTATTTTCCGCAGGTGTTTATTTTAATATAAAAGTGTACGGCAGCAAGATGCAGTAAAGATGAGAATCTTTACTGCTTTTTTGTTTTTATAAGACGGGCTCTTGCTTCATAGCTATTAGTTTCTTTTTCCAATTAATAACGCTACAATATAGGAAGATTCGGAAAAAGGAGACGTACATATGAGTGAATTTCAAAAAAAACTTGAAAAATATGCTGAACTAGCCGTTAAGGTTGGCGTAAATGTTCAGGAAGGTCAAACCTTAGTCGTTAACGCCACCTTAGATGCGGCCGATTTTGTTCGTCTGATTGTTAAAAAGGCATACGAAACTGGTGCACAAAATGTCATCGTTAACTGGCACGACGATACCGTTACGAGAACAAAATATGACTTAGCTCCCGATGAGGCTTTCCTTGAGTACCCTGTTTGGCGTGCCAAAGAAATGGAAGATCTAGCAGATCAAGGTGCTGCCTTTATGTCGGTTATTTCCACTAGCCCTGATTTGCTAAAAGGCGTGAATCCAGAACGGATTGCCAACTTCAATAAAGCTGCAGGAAAAGCACTGGCGAAATATCGAAAGGCTGCACAATCAGACAAGGTAAGTTGGACTGTTATCGCAGCTGCTTCACCGGCATGGGCAGCTAAAGTTTTCCCAGATGAGCCTGCTGAAAACCAAGTAAACAAACTTTGGGATGCGATTTTCAAAGCCGTGCGTGCAGACGTTGAAAATCCAGTAGAAGCTTGGAAAAAACATGATGAAACCCTTCATGAAAAAGTTCATTATTTAAATGAAAAAAAATACCAAAAGCTTCATTACACTGCTCCTGGTACAGATTTAACGATTGAACTTCCGGAAAAACACATCTGGGTGGGCGCAGGCAGTAAGAATGAAAAAGGCTTCGAGTTTATGGCAAACATGCCGACCGAAGAAGTGTTCACTGTTCCGTATAGAACAGGTGTCAATGGTACAGTTGCTAGCACCAAGCCTTTAAGCTATGGTGGAAATATTATTGACCGCTTTTCGATTACGTTTGAAAATGGAAAAATTGTTGGGGTAAAAGCAGAAGAAGGCGAAGAAATCCTTAAGCGTCTTGTCGATACAGACGAAGGCTCACATTATCTTGGTGAGGTCGCACTTGTACCATATAACTCACCAATTTCCCAATCAAATGTCCTTTTCTTCAATACATTGTTTGATGAAAACGCCTCAAACCATTTAGCGATCGGCAGTGCCTATGCTTTTTGTATTGAAGGCGGCAAGAAAATGTCTTCCGAAGAATTGAAAGAGAACGGTCTGAACGAAAGTATTACCCATGTCGATTTCATGATTGGTTCCACGGAGATGGACATCGATGGAATTACTGCTGATGGAAAAACAGAACCCGTATTCCGAGGCGGAAACTGGGCTTTCTAATCTATGCACAAAAAGAGCAGGCTCCCTGCTCTTTTTTCTATGGTGAAAAAATAATGGCTCCCTCCTTTTCCTTTGCAACTTTTTCACGCATTTTATTCAACTGTTCAATTGGATCCTCAGGTACGACTTTTCCTATTAAATCAATAAGACCGAGTGATTTTAATAAACCCTCTTCCCAGCTTTGAAGTTTTTTTGTCAGTGATGTGTCACCTCGGCAGACACTACTCAATAATATTTTCTTTTCAATGGCTTCATCAATTAGAGACAAGGCCAGTTCCTTATTGATTACTCCCTTTGCATCCTCCATTTGTTCACAAACGGATTTTACAATCTGTTCCACCTTTTCCGTAGTTCCGCTGACAATTGGGTCAAGCGACTTTGTTACAGGCTCAAGTGGGTTCAAAACCGTCTCAAGCTTTTTTGTTACAGACTCGAGCGGTTTCAAAACTGGCTCAAGTGGTTCTGTTACTAGTTCTAAAGGCTTCACTATTGGCTTGAATGGGTCTACTATCGGTTCCAATGGTTTTGGAACCGTTTTCAATGGATTGGTCATGACTTCAATCACATCTTCAACCGGTTCAGTGATTTTTCCAATCGCATCAGATGACTCCACTATTTTGGAACCCTCTTCACACGTGAGAGGCATATGTCCACTAGAAATTTTATCAAGCTCTTTATCCAATTGATGAAGTGGAAGAGAGCTTAAATCTTGAATAATTTTCAACCTTCCTGGCTTGGGTGCAGATGATTGACCGGAAACCGTATTAAGAACTAACTGCTTAATAATAATATTCTCGGATTCCATAAAATGAGCCACCATGACCACCTGCTCCATCCCAAGCTCTGGAACAGTTTCTGATGCCTTTACACAAGCCCCTTTAAACACAATAGCCGATGTATCAACCGTCATATTCCTTACACTAACAGGTCCATTTGCTTTTAAACTAATACTTACAGGACCCTTTGGGGAATTTACCTGCTTGGTTAATTTCATTCCATAAATGATTGCGGATTTATAATGAAACCGCAGCATTAGTTTACCACTATTTGTAGAGGTATCTTGTTTAATAATGTTTGCAGTCATACCCGAACCAACGACTCGGTCTGCCTCAATTACAAAACCATCTGTAGTTTGTTCTTCCGCTTTTACTGCTCCACCATTAGTGAAAATTGTTAAAATTATCAACGGGAGACATAAGCTTAATAAGATCAGCTTGCTTAACCACATATTTTGATCTCCTTTAGAAAGTCTGGGCCGTTTTTTCTAGATCAGTTGGGGGTGATTCTTTTACTTTCACTGGTCCAAGCCGCCATGCCATCAGCGATGCCCCGCCGATAATTCCAATTAGCGTGCCAATAAGGAACCCACCTAATGCTCCAATAACAGAAAGTATGGATAGAAAAATAGTAAAGATTCCTAGAATTTTAGAAGCATTAGGAAAGAATAAGGCCACAATTCCAATCAATGTAAGTAGTCCGCCAAAAAGTAAGCCTATGATAGCTATCGACCCTGGAAGGAATGTACTTAAATACAGGTTTAATGGCACCCATAAAATCATGACTCCGCTGATTATTGTGATCAAAGCACCCCACAGCGGCCGGCTTTTTCGCCATTTAGTAAATCTCATCTATTTTCCTCCATTTCTTATTTCTTATTAATCTTTTCAACTGTCAGTCTCATCCCGTTCATATTAATCGTTCTCTGAAACAGATAGTGTGTTTTCAGCTTTGCATGCTCTAAGGTAATTTTCGATGAGGTTTGTTGGAATTGTTTTTGCCAATCATCGCTATGATTTTCTTTTAGCGCTAAGTTTTGGAATTTTGCATCCGCTTCAATAAGACCTGCATCGTGTTGTAATCCGGTAATCTGTACAGGTTTGGAGGCCGTAATCTTGACTCGAATCCATTGCCCGCCAACCTTGAAATCCTTGTATAATTGCAAATTATCAATTGTCAAATTTTCTATTAAATTTGTGCCTTGTGGAGCCGAATCTTCGCTGCTTGTTTCACCCATTTTTGGAAAAAAGGTGTAGCCATTCCCCTCCAATTTATCAAACTCTACATAAAAGTCACCCACACCAGCAATTGGGACAGCGTATGCTACCCCCGAGATTCCAAATGAGACTAATAACAGCGCTAATACCAGAATTCCCGACCCTAAAGCTGACCAGAAAACTCTTTTACTTGTCATCCCCTCAACAAGCTGAATTGAACTTTCCATAAACACCCTCCTACTTTCTGAATTTTATAATAATATTCTTTTTAATACCTTACTACGGTTATTTCACCACCACAATCACGAAATATATCGTATTAAAACTTGTACCCCGTCAAATGTCGGGTACGGATTACTACTACGGACATATTGAAAAATATTCCACCGAAGAATATAAAAACGGATATTGGTGGAGGTGGTACCAACATGGAGCACAAGGTGGAGCAGCTTATACAAAAGGGACTATCTATTCTTATCGGGCTTAGTGAACCATTCATGAAAGAATGGAAGGAAGTTCTATCCACATTAAAATACAGAAAGGACAGTTTAGTTGATGAATTTACTGTCATCATCCAGATTGCCTTCGAACAAGTATTTAACGATAAAATCCCTAGTGTAGACTCCTTCATCCTTTCCCTGCTTTCTGAATGGAAAAATCGTTTCGCCACCAAATATGATGAAAACGAGACGATATTTTTGTTAACAACGATTGAAAATATATTTCACAGGCTATTATCTGAAAATAAAGCTTCCACATTTCTCGATCATCAGGCAGTCCAATCTTTTTTTTCGAGAATACTTGACCAGACATTGTTAACACAAGACATAGAAGATCGGAATGAGAAATGGGTAAAAACAATTATCGCTACTAACGTCATTCCAATGGATTGGATAGCTGTCATTAATAAGGGACAGGATGATTATCAGGTGGATAGTGTGGTCTGTTCTGAACTAACTCAAGTAGCTAGCCCTTTAATTGAAATGTCCAAAGGTTTAAAGGCTAATCAAATAGACCACTTATCAACCGCAATTGCTAGACTATTAGGAACAGGAAGCGACGGGGCTTCCATTGTACAAATCCCTTGTTTGAATGACACCCTGTTAATCGGGCTGCAACGTGAAGACTTTCCAGTCAGCAATCATGAAATTGACTTTATTAGAGGGATGTATTTACGCCAGCTAAAACTACATCATCTTGAAAGTAAGATGGAATGGAAAGATGCATCACTACTCTTCTTACAGCACTTGTTACGAACCCGAGGTGCGGATGAGGCGGTTAAGGCGATAACTAAGGGTTTAGTCGAATATATGCCCTTTAATCGCTGTGCCCTATTTATGTATAATCACTACGAGGACAAAGGAGTCGGAGTTTCTGGATATAATGTAAGCAATCCCACTATTCAGCAGATTAGGGAAGAATTAATTAAGATCCCCTTACTAAAGAAATATTTACATTTATTAAATCATTCTCAGCCCCTTTATTTTGCTGATGCTGCTGAAGTGTTACCGAACAAATATGTCCAGGAATATAAATTAAAGTCACTAGTGGTATTACCAATATTTGTTCCAACAAAAAACAAACTGATCGGTATTGCCCTTTTGGACAAAGGGGAAGAGTCTCAATTTGAAGTTTCTATTCAAACCTTGGCCACATTAATAAAATTTGGTCATTATGCTGGGGAATTACTTTACTCTATTGGAGATGAGACACTTCAACAATTTGGGAACTCAAATGGCGTCTTAACACAACGTGAGAAAGAGGTTTTAAAATTGATCGCCGAGGGTGCATCTATCAACGAGGCTGCATCGATTCTTCATCTAAGCAGCTATACGGTTCGTGATTATGTTTCTATAATCATCCAAAAATTAGCTGCAAAAAACCGGATTGATGCAGCTGTAAAGGCGATTAAGATGAACTTAATTTCATAATACATGGTTTGCTATTATATGTGATGAAGGTTACAATGTACAATTAAGAAAAAAGCTTGGAGGATGTTTTTTATGTGGAGTGAATTTAAACAATTTGCCATGAAGGGCAATGTCATCGATTTAGCCGTCGGGGTTATTATCGGTGCAGCATTTGGAAAAATAGTGTCTTCTCTTGTCGCCGATATAATTATGCCCTTAGTTGGGGTAATCATTGGAGGCGTTGATTTTGATTTTTCTGATCTTGCCTATGGTAAATTAACATATGGTAAATTCATCCAAACAGTCGTTGATTTCTTAATCATTTCTTTTTCCATTTTCCTCTTTGTGAAGTTTCTTAACCGATTTAATAAGAAAGAGCAACCAGCAGCGGTTGTTGCGAAAGTGGACCGAACGGAAGAGCTTTTAGCAGAAATTCGCGATTTATTAAAAGAAGATAAAGATTTTTTAAGAAAAAATGAAACATCTTGACCATATCATCGTATATGTTAGTAATAAATAATTTTTGAGGTGAAAAATTTGTATACTCAAACATCTACTGAATTTTTGCCATCTGTTTTACGAACATTTGCCCTTTCGCTTGCGATTGCTTTCTTGGGTACAATGGCAGGAGTATTTGTTCCATCTAGCCTATTTATGCCATTAGCCATTTTAGAATTTGTCATGCTCATGGTTGCCTTTTTTTTCAGACGCAAAAAGGCGATTTCTTATTCATTCTTATACATTTTTACATTTATATCTGGAATAACCCTTTATCCAATCGTAGCTTATTACTTAGCTACAGCAGGTGCTAACGTGGTTGTTATGGCATTCGCCAGTACAACGGTTGTTTTTACAGGTGTTGCTATTTATGCGACTAAATCAAAACAAAACTTTTCCTTTTTAGGAGGATTCCTGCTTGCTGCCTTGCTTGCATTAGTGGCCATTTCCATTTTTAATATCTTCTTTCCATTAGGCTCCACAGGGATGCTTGCTTTCTCAATTATTGGAGTGATAGTGTTTAGCGGTTATGTTCTTTTTGATTTCAGCCGAATGAAGCATTACGGTGTAAGACCGGAAGAAGTACCATTGATGGCATTGAACTTATATTTGGATTTTATTAACCTTTTCGTCAGCATCCTTCGTATTTTGGGGATTCTTTCGAGCAAGGATTAACTAGGAAAGCGGAAGCGCCCGTTTAGCGGCGTATCGACTGGAGCGCTCCAACTGAGATAAAGAATACACGGTGAGCGGAGCGAACCGATGTTGACTTATCGTAGGGCGGAGAGCGAAGTCCACTAGCCGCTGGGCGCTGGAGCTAGACAGCATGAGAAAGGAGCTTGGGTATCCAAGCTCCTTTTGCTTTTAGCTATTATATATTAACGTGAATCCGCGCTGAATCACCTGCTTTATTGATTTTTCCCAGTTTTTTTTCAGTAACATTTCAGTTATACGCTTAACGTTGGGATGGCTGCCATTGTGCTTCTTATAGAGTTCTAGTATTTCAAGCCTCAATAACCACTCATTGGGGTACTGCTGATCCAAGGTTGATATTACTTTTTCCAAGCTGGACCAACTCTGTTCATTCCACACCGGACTCTCACGTAAACTGCGGATTTCCTCATATAGCTTTTCTAGTTGATTCCAATTCTGCTGCACTACTGTTTCCTCTACAACATTTCTTTCCTCTATTGCTGGCCAGTCAAAGTAACCGTCTGGGTCAGCCGCGCCTGCAAAAACAGAGGTAATTTCTGCTCCCACCGCCATATCATAGGTCCCCCAAGATGGTTCAAAAAGGACTTGACCCTTGAATTTTACTTGGCAATCCTTAAATGAGATTAAGATCGGCTTACCTGCAGACAACAAAATAGTCTTCACGATCCCTTTTACATTGACACCGCTTTCAAATTTCAATACTGCTTCGTTTCCTTCAATAATGCCTAAATCCTTTAAGTGATCAAGCGAGCTATTCTCAATTACAATCTTTCCTTCAAGTTTGCCTATTGGTGTCCCAAAGCCTTTATGATGTGTCTCTCTGCCATGGTCCACTAATTGTTTCTGATCAAGCGATAGTGCTGTAGGTCCCTTCGTTCTGATATAAACAGCTTCCCCTTTATCATCCTTCAAAATCGTTGTTAGTGTGCCGGTCACTTGCAACCCTGAAGAGAAGACAACAGTTGCGAGATTATCAGATTGCAAAGCTTTTTCTAGGCTTTCCGTTCCACCTTTTTGAAATGCCATGGTAGAAGCAAATTGATCAATAGCCGCTGCTAGTTCATCAAAGTTCTTACAAACAAATAGTTGCGGCTGCGGCTTTGTGACATCATATGGTGTCTTAATACATTCTTCTACTGAGAATGGGATCTTTTTGACATCATCAGCTAGACAACTTTGACTCTCACCTACTGATGATAGTAGGCCAGCTCCATAAATTTTCGGATTCTTTAGGTCACCAACTAATCCATATTCTACCGTCCACCAAAAAAGCCTTGAAACTTGATCGGCCTCTGATAGACCTTTGACCTTCTTTCTAGCTTCTGCTACCAGTCTTTCTGCCTCTTTAACCTGCTCTGGTGTAGAATTTGGATCTTCGGCAACAATTGTTAAATGACGAACTGCTTTAAATACCTCTAGCTTTTCTTTACTTGAGAGTGCTTTTGCTCCCATTTCGCCGATTTTCCTAACAAATTCCCGATATGATTTATCTAATAAAATGGGCGCGTGTCCAGCTGCCTCATGGATCATATCCGGTGCAGGGGTATAGGCAATGTTTTGTATTTTTCTTATTTCCGTTGCAATTGGTAAAATACAATTTGCCAGAAAGCCATAAAACGCTGTGCCAGGAATTAACCCAGCAATCGTGACGGCCCCCCAACCCACTTTTGCTAGACTGGTATTCATGTCATCTACTTTTGGAATCGATTCAGTTTTAATTCCTGAATCGTTTAGGCCATTCACATATGCAGGATGGGCGATATCTTTTAAAAAGTAATGATTTTGTTTCATGACAAAACGCCATACCGCATGATCGATAGGCGTATAACGGTTGTAATATTGCTTTGAAATATACGGAAGTAACTGTACCGGAGACCTTTTTGTTTCATTTCCTGTCATCCTCAACATTCTCCTTTGCAAAGAATATTCTTTGATGAAGCAATTATGCGAGTGATTGCATTTTTGGGCGAAGTCTCTCCTTCGCTCTTTTCATTCTTGTTTTTACTGTCGACATTGGCAGATTACTTTTCTTCGCGATTTCAATGAGTGAGAAATTTTGATAGTAATAAAGATAAATAGGATAACGGTAAATTTCCGGTAATAGGTTTACCTTTTCAGCCATCTGTTCAGCAGAAAATTTATGTAAGACTTCCTCTTCTGGAATGACGCTTGGTTCGAATGAGGCTGAATAGGAATAAACTCCTTCCTTCCAAAATTGCTTAGATTTATTTTCCTTCCGCCAATAATCACGGCATTTATTGATTGCAATCGTAAAAAACCAGCCTTTGTATTTAGATTGCTCTTTAATTGAAGGATATGCTAAATAAGCTGAGAGTAATACCTCTTGATAGATGTCCTCTGCAAGTTCTTTATGCTTCACTAAAGACAAAATATATTTATAAATGGATCTTCCATGTTCCATAACCACTTCTTCAAATGATGGGACAATTCCAGCAAGCATGTTCTCCATCCTTTCCATCTTTAAAATGATCTACGTTCTATTAGACGGAATTGACAGCATTCACCCCTACAGTTATAAAGAAAATTTCTCAGGAGTTTATCGCTCAGTAGTATTTTGAATGAAGCCTTTCATAAAAATACTGACGCCAATTTTCTTGCAGATCGTTAGATAATGCATGAGGGCCAACAAAACAGCGCCTGTATTCATCCCAATAATAACGCCATTCATTCTCCATTCCGGCATGGCTGCAAGCAAAAGAATGAGCGAAAAAGAGATGATCGTCGACCAAATAATATGAATGAAGGTCTCTTTAAGTAGATTAAGTCCAAACAAAAAGGCCTGCATCGGCATGATAAAAAAGTGAAATAAGAAAAATGGCCAGAGTAATTGTAAAAATAGGGCAGGTGTTTCTGATTTAAAAAATAGCGACGTTAACTCGGGTGCAAAGAAGTAGAAAATAGCTACGGATATGACCCCATATACAAAGGTTAGCTTCATCACCTGTAGAAGCATTTTTTGGAGCCTTTGGTAATCACCCTCTGCGTATGTCTTGGACACAGCTGGGATTAGAACGACCATTAACGAGTGAGCAATAAAACCCGGAAAAAAGCCTATCGAAATGGCCACCCCCATCAGCATTCCAAATTGCTCTGTCGCTAATGTATCGCTCAAGCCAGAACGAACCAATGCTGCCTTAATGATAAAGGGCTGTATGGCACCAGTAAAAGCTGAAAACAAGCGAAGACCTGTTGTTGGAATCGAAACTGCCATTAGATTTTTCTGAACTACCTTGCGTTTCATATTAGAAAATGGCTGTCGCTTCAATTGCTGAAATTGGATAATAAACATGTATATTAAATAAAGGAACACAACTATCTCGCTTCCTATAAACGTACCAATCGCGATTAACACTGACTCAGCTGTGTCGAAAGCAAAGAAACGGAAAAGGAGGAACAGTCCTGCGAGTTGAATCGTTTTCCTTAAAAAATTTGAGACTGCTATTTTCCCCATTTGCTGCTTGCCCATAAAATATCCCCTTGCGACGGAGGTGAAGGAAATGATGGGTATTAAGATCAAAACAAGCCATCTTACGTATGGGTGATATTTGTCAAACACAGGAATAAACGGAATGATTACAGTAGCTGCTAAAAAAAGGGCAGCCGAGAACACAATCGTAATCGTAATCGCATGATGAAGGATATTTCGGTGATAACGATCTTCCCTTTCTGCAATAAATTTTGAAATCGATACAGGCAACTCAAAGCTGGATAGTAACACAATTAAGAAGATCGATGGCAAAATGGACATATACAGACCTAGCCCATGTGGTCCTAACTCTCGAGCAAGAATCATATTTACTAAAATTTCAATACCTTCCCCCAAAAAAGCAGCTACAGCTAAAAAGAATATCCCCTTATAATAAATAGCCAATTTTTTCTCCTCCATACTCATCTCACTTTTATAAACTTATGAGACAAGTTCTTTGATTATTAGAGAAAAATTTTTAGGAGAACAAAAAAAAGGGCTCGCAGCCCTTTAAACGTTCACCATTACTGTTTTTTTTCTGATCATCCATGTTAATAAAACAATAACCGTGACTAATAATAACTGTGTAATCGTCGTTTCCCAGGTTGGATATAATCCGATCCAATCGATAAACGGAAACTGATGTACGGTGCTAGTCGGCAGCACATTCGAAATTTGCAAAGCATGGATACTAATACCAAGAATTTTAAAGGCTAAGAAATAGATAAGAATGGTAGCAGCCTTAAAGAAAAAACGAATCGGAATTTTTACACTGTAGTAGATAATTGCAAAACCCACAATCACTAGGATTCCTACTGCAAGGATTACACCCAAAACCAGTTGCTGCAAGCTTATATAGGGCGTGATTCCTGTATAGAATATGATCGTCTCTGCCCCTTCACGGAAAACTGACAGAAAACTAATCAGTGCAAATGAAAAAAGACTTCCTCTAGCGATCGCTTGCTCCATTTGTTGATTAATATATTTATTCCAGTTCCCGATACTGGATTTATTATGGAGCCATGCCCCAACGGTTAACATCATAATGACAGCGACAACCCCAGTGATTCCCTCAATATATTCTCGGCTAGAAGCAGCAACTATTCGTGAGAATACAATATTGATAATAATGGCTAGAACAGCACTGGCAAGCATACCTGCTCCAACACCGGCCCAAATCCATTTCTGTTTCGCGCCCTGACCCATTTTCTTCAGAAAGGCAAGCAATGTGGCCACGATTAATAACCCTTCTAACCCTTCACGCAACAAAATTAATGCGGCATCCCATAAAGAATAATCAGTTTTACTAATTAACGGCGCTAGACGGGAATTTAATTCCTTTACGATCTCCTCTGCTTTTGGACCATCAACATTTGCAGAGTTTATAAGACTAATAGCTGTAGGTATTTTTGTTTCAACATCACTATACAACTTACTGTCTCTTGTCTGAACATCCCCTTCAATCATTGGCCAAATGTTTAGTATTTCAGTTAACTGGTCAGAAGCACTCTTATAGTTTTCTTTTGCAATCTGTGTTTCTGCATTACTCAATAATGTAGTTAGATCGGATAGTGAATAATCCCCTTTAACCTGAGTAGAAACCTTACCAGCCAAGAAATTCACCACTTCTTTGTCTAGTTTCTCTACATTTGTTTCAGCTTTCTCTAAATCAGCAGGAGCCTGTGTAATCGCAATTCGGATCAATGCCAAGTATTTTTCAATGTTACCGTAGGCGACAATACTTTCATCATGAACCGTTTTTTCAGAGGCATTCCATTTATTTAGCAGCCTTTGATATTGGGCTTTCAAAACAGACTGATTCCCATCTTCAATCGATTGTTTCAAGGTGGCGATGAGCGGTTTCAGCTGCTTTACTTGCTCTTTTCCTTTTTCTTTATCCTGTGGATTTTGTTCTTGGTCATAGAGAACCAATGCACTTGATAAAGAGGAAAGACTCTTTGAAAAAACCTCTTTTTCCACATTCTCTTTGGCTAGTAAACTTTGAACCTCATGAAGTTCTTGTTCAACCTTTTCAGCCTGTTTACTATCTTCTTTCTTAATCGATGCCCATTCGTTAGCAAACAGCTCCATATTTCTCATAACTGCTGAATGGTCGCCATCTTTGGCTTTCATTAAGCTATCGCCGATTAGAACGAAAAGCTCATCATGATTCACAGCCGCTTTCACTGGCTGGACTGTTTGAAAAAGAATGAAAAACATCATTAATAATAATATAGTATTACTTTTTGTCTTAAATCGTCGCATGCGTCTCTCTCCTCTAATAAAAGGAAAAACCTTAGTTAAAAAGTGTTTCTCCTATAAAACCACCTGATTTCGTTCCTGGTAAACAAGCAAAGATGGCACTTCCTCTATGGGATATATATTCATTTAATTTATCCATCTTGGCCAATCTATTTTGTATCGGAATAAATTGTTTACTAGGAGCACGCTGGAAACATAAGAAAAATAGACCCGCATCAAAGCTGCCGGTTTTCAGATCCATTCCATCCGAATAGGAATAGGCCCTGCGCAGAATCTGCTGGGAACCGTCCCCATGGGATAAGCGTGTATGCGAATCGGCAGGGATGCTATATTCGCCTTTTTCATTTTTTTGCTTCAAATCAAGTTTTTCAAATTCATTTTTTTGCCCAATTGGTGCACCATTTTCACGATAACGGCCAAAGGTATTTTCTTGATCTTTTAATGTTGTACGGTCCCACACTTCAATAAACATTTGAATTCGACGGACAACAAGGTAACTTCCATTCACCAGCCAATTAGGGCCATCCCCAGGCTGAACCCAAACCTGCTTGTTCATTTGTGATTCATTGTTTACATCAGGATTAGCTGTCCCATCTTTAAAGCCAAACAAATTCCTTGGCGTTTCACTTTTGGGGTCTGCTTGTTTCGTGCGTTGAAACCCTGTTTGTGCCCAGCGTAAAATTGCCTTCCCTCTTGCAATTCGAATCAGATTTCGAACCGCGTGAAAGGCTACTTGCAAATCATCGGCGCAGGCTTGAATACAAAGGTCGCCTCCGGTCCATTCTTCTTCCAGCGCATCTAGCGGAAATTTAGGAAGGTCAACTAATTCTTTCGGCTGCTTGGCTTTAAGACCAAACCTGTCTTGATTATCTTTAACGAACAGACTAGGACCAACCCCAAATGTAATAGTTAAATTAGAAGCAGATAACCCAGCGGCCTCTCCCGTATCTTTTGGCGGGAGGAACTCATTACTCGATAAATCCCCCACTGCTTTTCCTTCAGATAACAAGGCTGCGGCTTTTGTCCAATCCTTGAATAATTGAACCAAATCTTCCTTTTTCGAGGTAGTTACATCCAAGGAAACAAAATAAACATGGTTTTGTGTTTTCGTCGTGATGCCACTTTGATGTTTTCCATAGAAGGGCACGATCTCATGGTCATCTTTGGTGGTAGCTTTGCTTTCAGAAATCGAAAGCAAACCGCTTAGTCCTGAAGCGCCCAGAATTACTCCGACACCGCCAACACCGGCCGTTTTTAGGATATCTCTTCTCGAAATCTTATTTCCGATTGATGTAGATTCATCGATGATGTTTTTATTCTTTGCCAATTAAGACGCCTCCGTAACAAGTCCTATTTGTGAGAGTGGTTCAGCTAGTGCGTCAATCGCCTGGCTTAGTTCTTTAACCTGTGCTTCCGTTAAATCAGTATAGAGCTTATAGCCTTCGCCTTTTTTATGCTGGTTTAGTAGATTATAAACATCATTGAAACGCGCTTCTATTTCTTTTGAAACGTCCTCATCTTTTTTCTTTAATTCCGGATTTAGGAGTTGGTAAATCTTTTCTGCTCCCTCCACATTAGCAGCAAAATCATATAAATCTGTATGGGAATAACGATCCTCTTCGCCTGTTACCTTGGAAGTAGAAACCTCATTTAATAGATCAACTGCTCCAGTTATTAATAATTCAGGTGTCACTTCTACGGTATCTACCTTTGCACGTAAAAGATTGACATCTTTCATTAACTGCTCAGCATATTGTTCATATCCTTTGGTCGTTTTGTCGATCCATAGGCCCTTTTCTATCCGGTGGTAGCCGCCCCATTCCGCTTCCGGGACATCTCCTTCTCGTGCATCAATCTTCGGGTCAAGGTCGCCGAACACTTCCGCAATTGGTTCGGCGCGCTCATAGTGCATCCGTGCGGGCCCATAAAGAGCTTTAGCCTCTTCTATATCTCCATTTTCAACAGCGGTTGTAAAGGCATCTGTTGCCTTAACAAATTCTTCAATTTCTCCTAAGGCATATGCCCTGTAATCATCTGTGACCCCAGTAAGTGAAGCCTGACTTGTAACTACTTTGTCTTTTACCTTTTCTATAGTTGCTGTTTTCTCCGTATTATTTGAACATCCAAATAGTAGACTGCTAGATATAATTAGAGTGCCTGACACTTTTAATAGTTTCATTTATGTAATCCTCCAGTATCTATAATAATGATAATCATTTTCATTTATATAATAACAGCAAATGAGAAATGTTTTCAATTATATTTTTAAAATTTTATAAAAAAAGAAAAAAACCTTCCTTTTTAGGAAAGTCTTAGAGATTTATTTAATTAATGAATGCTTAAATGCATAAATGACCGCTTGCGTTCTATCTTGGACGTTCAACTTACTCAAAATATTACTGACATGGGTTTTGACGGTTTTGAGGGCAATAAATAACTCATCAGCAATGTCTTGATTGGTTTTGCCTTCTGCCATTAATAATAATATTTCAATTTCACGGGTGGTAAGGTCTTCGTGTGGCATATGTGTATTTTTTTGGCGCATTTTTACCATCATTTTTCCGGTTACTTCCGGTTCAAGGACTGATTGTCCATGGTATGTAGCACGGACTGCATTCGCAATTTCACCCGCTTTAGAGGTCTTCAGCATGTAGCTGGTTGCCCCTGCTTCAAGTGCAGGATAAACTTTTTCATCGTCCAAAAAGCTTGTCACGATAATGACCTTTGCTTCCGGCCACTGTTCAATGATTTGCTTTGTGGCTTCAATCCCGTCCATTTCCTTCATTACTAAATCCATTAGAATGATATCAGGGCGAAGTTCGAGGGCAAGCTCCACACCTTTTTTTCCATCGTCAGCTTCTCCAACTACCTCAATGTCTGGCTGCGCTGATAAATAAGAAGAAACTCCGATTCTAACCATTTCATGATCATCAACAAATACGACTCTAATCATTGGCACCATCTCCATTAATCATCACCGGAACCTTCACTTCCAGCCTTGTTCCTTGATTTTTTACACTAACCACTTTTAACGTGCCGCCTACTTCTACTGCACGCTCATGCATATTTTGCATTCCATAGGAACCTGCTTTCATCTCGTTTACATCAAAACCTATTCCGTCATCAATAATCCTTAAGATGACTAGATCATCCCGTTTTACCATCAGAACTTCGAGTTTATTGGCTTTCGAATGTCTTAACGTATTTGAGATCGACTCTTGGAGTATACGGAAAAGATGATCCTCTACTCCTTTATCTAACGGAAAAACCTCTGTCTTCCATTTAATATTCATCTCAACCTTTTGTGATAATTCGATTAATAGCTCTTCAATTCCTTCTTGAAGTGTTTTATTTTTTAAGGCAACGGGCCGTAAATGTAAAAGCAGGGCACGCATTTCCAACTGTGATTGGTGAATCATTTCTTCGACTAATTTCAATTGTTTCGCTTCGCGGTCATTTTCTACTGGTGATTGCTGTTTAGTTTCGTTGATTGCTGACATCATCATCGAAGCAGCAAATAATTGCTGACTGACAGAATCATGCAGTTCACGGGCCAAACGGTTCCGTTCCTGTTCAATAATTTCTTGGATTCTTCCTTCTAGGTCTTCCACTTTTTCAGTGGCTAATCGCTGCGAAAGCTTCGCTTGTTCG
This sequence comes from Bacillus sp. ISL-77, assembly GCF_018613105.1. Lineage (NCBI taxonomy): Bacteria > Bacillati > Bacillota > Bacilli > Caryophanales > Bacillaceae > Bacillus > Bacillus sp. ISL-77. Next base: position 208,118 of record NZ_JAGGQY010000036.1, on the reverse strand, counting down.
GACATTTGTTTGCCGATTTTCTCAATTCGGTTTGCAATGAGCTGCATTTCTGAGATAGCAGGTTTCTCCTTAACTACTTCTATTTGTTTTCCTTCCTCTAATAGATGCAAGGAGTGTTCAATGGATAGAAACTGCCTTCTCCAAAACACCCCAGAGACGGCACCTAAGAGAATCCCAACGGCAATGCTAAAGGCAGGGATAAAGATTACAAACGGAACATTCATGAAATGTTTACTCCACAATTCCGCCCAACTGCTTAGTGGGAAAACGAAGATAAAAATGGCACTGACAATAATCGCAAGGAAAAAGGAAAAGCCAACACTCCAGAAAATTTTTCGCTGGGTTGTGCTCATATCCGGCTCACCTCTAAATTTCCAACCATGAGCGAGGTGAAAATTTTCACTTTGTGTTCAGCTGTCTCATATCCTGCTGTTTTTAGGTGTAATACTCGATTGAAAAGTTTAGAGTCGTGGTGCTCGAAAACAGTCGTTGAACCCATGATGCATGAATGCTGGACACTAACATCAATATCATAAGGAACAAGGATTTGAATATTCCCAATCAGATTGCGAATAAAGATAACCGTTTCCCCTTTAGGCAGCATCGTAAAGCTCAGATCAATAATGGTATCACCGATCCCTGCCTGGATATTTACATCATTCCATTCGTAGGCACCCGGGGGGGTTTTTTGCTGGCCAAGGACGATATTTTCAAACAAAGGTTCTGACTTTATGACTGTTTCTTCATGGGAGGTTGGTTCGATTTCCGTGATTTCAGGTGAGATTTTCTTAGGTTTCTTTTTGGCATTTAAAAATTGAATAAAAAAGTGCAGTAATATCGCGACTAGTAAAAACTTAAACGTCATCATATTTAAGAGACTAAGGACTAAGAAAATAATCCCGCCGATAAAAAGTATTTTCCCCTTCTTTTTCCCCGCTCGTTTGCGGCCGAGGTAAATCATGCCTCCAGAGATAAAAAGAGAGAAAATTAGCCCACTGTTAAAAAATAGTATTTCCATGACTAAAATGATCGCACCGATAATGACCAGCCAGCCTATATAATCATTTTTAGTATTTTTAAACATGGTCCACCCTCCCTTATAACCATCTGGATAACTCTTTTATAGTTTGTATTATTATTGTTTATGGCCAAAAGGCGCAGAAATCCTACGCCTTTAGTGTCTAGCTCCAGCGCCTAGGGGCGCTTCCGCTTTTTTATTTAGCATATCATGTTTTGTATTTAAATGGACTTGCTTTCTTCCAATTTCATTTCTTTTTCTAGTTGTGCGACACGAGCATCGATTGTATTACGGTAGTATGAGCTATTCACTTGATGCTCTAAGCGGTCAAGATAGTTTTCAATATCTTTAAACTTCGAGTAGGATTTATCTGAATACGTATTAGAATCAAGCACCTGGTTGATTTGGAGGTTCGCTCGTGTTACATTTTCACGGCCCATTAATTCCATCCGTCTTAGGTGCATATCTTTTAGCTTGTGCTTCATTTCTTCATACTTTCTTTCTAATTCTACTAGTTGACTCTTTACTTGTTCAAGTGATGCACTCAAGCGGCTTGCACGGTCTGCATATTGCTGATGCTCTGCTGAAGCAAACTGATAAAGTTCTGATTCGCCTGCTTTAGAAGCAATTTCAGCTTGATACTTTCTTTTTTCAGCTAACTGGGAAGCTTGCTGATATTCTCTTGTAAATTCATCTTTCAGTGTGTATTGACGTTCTAATAGCTTTCTAACTTTCTCTGTTTCTTGCTCACACTGGCGTAGGTATTGATTTAATAAAGCAATTGGATTTTGTTTATCTTTTTGATCAAGTGCCTGGTGTAAATCTGCTGTAATCGTGTTTTTAATTCTTGTGAATAAGTTTGTCATGTTCATTCTCTCCTTTATTTCTTAATAATTTTTCAATTCATTCCACTGTTTTTCAAAATTAACAAATGGGTCATTTTCTTCCTTCACGGTTGTGTGCTTTTTCTCATTCCATTTTTTATAAACAAGGTATAACACATAAGCTGCTGCAACCCCTATAATTGCTGGAGCGTTATGAATCGATGCGATGAGGACAATGAATCCAATGATCCCAAGCCCAATTTTTCCTCCTGTCGATTCAGCTTTTAAGAACTGTTTGAATATGAAGTATAGGAGTGCTAAGCTGACGAGTAACCCCACCATTGGACCAATTGTGGAAAGCAAGATCATCGCTGCAATTCCACCTGATAACAGTAAACCAAATTTTTTCATTTTGTTTTGCTCCTTTCTTTATCTTGATTTCATCTTACCTCTTTTCATTGTTTATCATAATTGCGCTTGAGCTTGATTTTCATATCGGTCCTAAGACGTAGAAAGGGTCAGCCCCTAAGCGAAATGCTTAAGAAACTGACCCTTTTGTCTTACTTAGAAATAAACATCTGTACCCAATAGTGTCTTTGTGAGCCACCCTGTGCGTAGCCAACCCCAATATAGGTAGATCTCGTGCTTAAAATATTTGCCCTGTGACCGGAGCTATTCATCCAAGCTTGAACGACTGAAGCCGGCGTCGTTTGCCCTGCAGCAATGTTTTCAGCAGCTGAACGGTAGGAAATCCCAAAGCTTTTCATCATAGCAAACGGACTGCCATAGGTCGGACTGGTATGACTGAAATAGTTTTTATCTCTCATGTCATTGGCTTTATAACGAGCGACCCTTGAGAGCTCCCAATCAGGTGTTAATGCCTTCAAACCATTTTTTGCACGCTCCTGATTGGTTAACTGGATTACCTGGCTTTCAGTACTTTTTACAGCATCGAAACTCGGGATGGTTACCTTTTGACCAGGATAAATCAAATTTGGATTCGAAAATTGCCGGTTTGCCGAAATAATTTCGGAAATTCCAACTTGATACCTAACTGCGATTTTCCAAAGTGTGTCCCCCGGCTGAACGGTGTAAATTTGCTGGGCAAAAGACACACTTGGAATACAGAATAGTGATAATAAAAACAGAAAACTAAACCAAAAAGATTTTTTCATTTTTTCGCCTCCTCCGAATATATAATTTTGATTTCAGGCTCAAAATATACAGGGAAATGAAAAATAAAATGGAGCTGTCCATTAGGGAGAGACCAAGTGGATTTTGGAGGATTGAAGACGTGGAAGATATATCATGGATGACCTATATCATGTTAATTCTAGCTAGCTACCGTTTAACTCATTTAATTGTCTTTGATAAAATTACTGAATTTATCCGTAAACCTTTTGTTAAGAAAATAAAAGTAGAAACGGCCGATGGAGTGGAAACCAAGGAAGTTCCAACATCGATGTTTGGTTATTTATTGAAATGTTATTGGTGTGCTGGTGTTTGGAGCGCTGTTTTACTTGGGGGAGCCTATTTGCTCTTTCCGCGTATTACCTTTGTGGTTATTTTAATTCTCTCGATTGCCGGCGGTCAGTCGATTATCGAAACCTTTGTCGGCGTCAATATCAAAAAAGTTGACTACTATGCCGCACTTAAGAAAAAAGACTAAAACAAAATAGTATATTTCCCTCTGTGATTCATTGGAAAAATCCTCCCCCCTTATGCATATATTTTTAGTAAAGCTTAAGAAGTTAATACTTAAGCTAGACAAAGGGGGAATACAATGTCTGCTATTTGGTGGGTCACAACGATTGGTTTTGTCTTATTTCTCGGCTGTATTGGAGGAACATTTTTCCATTTCGTCAGAAGCGCCTTAAATACTGAAGACTCTACCCGTATTGATCCATTAAAAATTGATAAAGAGGAATGATTCTTTCTTATTCAGTCAAAGCCAAGTTTAAGGTTTGTCATATGCGTCGGCATCTTGCTAAGTTAATTCAGATTCTGTAGACCACGGGATCGTCATTATTAAACCTCTTAATATATAACGGGAAGAACCATGCATAAAGCAAGGTTCTTTTTTTGCGACTAAGGAAATATTTCCATACCTACATTAATTTTATCACTTTTGGAAAAATTAAATTTGATGTCATTTTTTTAGGCTGGAGGAGTATATATGAGTTCTTCTGAAAAAATCCCAAAATTCCCAAAAACGTATTGGCGTGAAATAGAATTACCTCCTTTTAATTCATTAGAACAAGATCTTTCTGTGGATGTTGCGATTGTTGGTGCCGGGATATCTGGAATTACCGCTGCCTATTTGCTGTCAAAGGAAGGCTTAAAGGTGGCCCTCTTAGAAGCAGGTGGTGTCTTGAATGGGACTACTGGCCACACAACTGCAAAATTAACGGCACAGCATAGCATTATTTATGATGAATTAATAAATCATTTTGGAATAGAAAAAGCAAGGCTTTATTATGAATCACATATGAATGCCATTCGATTTGTCGAAAGCTGCGTGGAGGAAAAAGGAATTGATTGTGATTTCAGTAAGCAAGACGCCTATGTTTATGCAACGACGGATGAGTATGTCGACAAGCTTAAAACGGAATGGGAAGCGTATAAAAGTCTAGAAATCGATGGGGCTTTAAAGGATACGATCCCCTTTAATATTCCTGCAAAAGGCGCTCTCATGATGCGCAATCAAGCGCAATATCATCCGCTTAAATTTCTAAAAGCACTATTAGATGATGCGGTTAAGGCGGGCTGTTCTGTTTATGAGAATACAGTCGCTTCAGACATTGAGGACGATGATACGGAACCAAAAGTTGTTACTAAGTCTGGACAAAGAGTATCATGCAAGCATGTGATTATTGCCTCCCATTTCCCTTTTTATGATAAACCAGGGCTTTACTTTGCGAGAATGTATGCGAGCAGGTCTTACGCAATCGGGATAAAAACAGATAAGGACTACCCTGGTGGCATGTATATCAGCGCCGATAACCCACCTCGATCGATTCGTTATACACCGCTTAATGGGGAAAAGGAAAAGTTATTGATCATCGGTGGTGAAAATCATAAAACGGGGCAAGGAATGGACACGCTGAAGCATTATGAAGCACTCGAAACGTTTGCTGAAGAGGTTTTTGGGATTAAGGAGTACGATTATCGCTGGTCTGCCCAGGATATGGTTACACTAGACAAACTTCCATATATTGGACATTATACTGAAGGCCGTGAGAATGTTTTAGTGGCCACGGGTTATAAAAAATGGGGGATGACAACAGGGATTCTCGCGGGTCACTTGTTGACCGATTATGTTATGGAAAGGGACAACCCATATATGAAGCTCTATTCACCGTCCCGATTCCAAGCTGATCCCGACTTAAAGAGTGTCATCACAACCAATGCAGATGTGGCTAAACATCTAATTAAAGGCAAACTTGAGTATACGGATAAGTCCGCAGATGATTTACAGGTGGGTGAAGGCTCCGTTGTCATGTATAACGGAAAAAGGGCCGGCGGTTATAAGGATGAAAACGGTAAACTATATGTTGTCGACACCACCTGCACCCATCTTGGCTGTGAGTGTGAATGGAATCATGCTGAAAAATCTTGGGATTGCCCGTGCCACGGTTCACGTTATGCTTATTCAGGCGATGTTATTGAGGGCCCCGCTAAAAAAGCACTTAAATTACTTGCAGAAGAGTGATTTTCGTCGTGTTTAACAAGATATCTATAAATGTGATGATTTCCCATAAAAAAATGCGCCTCCCTATTCAAGAAGGAGGCGCATTTTGTTATTTACTATTTGGACGGTTATGTTTTAGTGCTTCTCCAGTTGTAAATTCAACCAGTTCTTCACTATCTCTCATTGGTTTTTTGCGATTATTATTACGCTGAGCATTTTGATTACCAAGCTTCTGTCTTCCCACACTACCATCTCCTTTTTCGAGAAATACATTGATAGTATGAGTGAAAATAATTAGTCTTATTCTTTTTTGAGGACTGGAGCTTTTTCTAAATTTAGTCATTTGCTCATAATACTAGTTCTTTGGATGTAAGTTCGCCATTTCCAAACTTTTCCTGAATCTCGATGATGGCAGCTTCTTCAAGCCACCATACATTATCTCCGTATTTTCTGGTCTCTTTGTCCTTCTTCAGAAATCAGACCTTTGTAAAACACTCTTTTATGCAACGGAACGTTTAACTCACGGCAATACTGTTTCAATTCTCTTTCTTCCCTTTCGGTAACAAGCGAGATTACAATCCCATTTGCACCCATTCTTCCTGTTCTTCCAGCTCTGTGCACATATTGCGATATATCCTTCGGAGAATCAATATTGACCACATGGGTAACCCCTTGGATATCAAGTCCTCTCGCCGCCACATCTGTAGCAATTAGCATGTTCATTTTGCCATCACGGAAAGACTTTAATGCAGCCTGCCTTTCGAGCTTTTTCATGTCGCTATGCAAGATTCCGATCGATAAATCTTTAAAATGTAATTTTTCCTTAAATACTTCAATTTCACCAATATCATTAATAAACGCAAGCGATCTACTATTTTCTAAGCGCGTGATTTTTTCGAGGAGCTTGATTTTATCTCTTGGATCACATGAAAAATAAATATGCTCGACTTCTCCAGACGAAGCAAGTTCATCCTTTTCGATGCGAAGAACTTCCGGGTCCTTCGTCATTTCTTTTGCCAATTTCTCTGTTGCCGGTTTCATTGTAGCAGAAAACAAAACAACTTGGCGGTCACTCATGGTTGATTTCACAATGTTTTGGACTGTATTAAGATGCTCGTGAATAAGTAATTGATCACCCTCATCGAGAACAACCAATTTTACTTCATGCATTTTCACCTTTTTCTGTTTGATCAGTTCAAATAGACGACCAGGTGTTGCAAAAATAACATGCGGGCGTTTCTTTAATTTTTCAAGCTGGCGTTTCATATTGGCTCCGCCGATAATTGAAGTGCCCCTTATTCCGCTGCCTTCCGACCATTTTTGAAATTCTTGATAGACCTGCATCACCAGCTCCTGCGAAGAAGCTAACACAACCGCTTGGAGAGATTGTAAACTTGGGTCCATTTTATCTAACAATGGCAGCAAATATGCTAGCGTTTTTCCAGTACCTGTCGGTGACTCGGCAATTAAATTCTTGCCTTCAAGAATCATTGGAATAGCGGCAACTTGAATGGAAGTCGGTTGTTGAAATCCTGACTTTTCCCAGGCTTCCTGCAAGTATGGTTTTAGGGTATTTAACATATTGAACTCCTTTATATAAAAATCATTTTTCTTATTATTTGTCTTTCCATATCGTATTGATACTAACTGAATAACCTTGGAGTGTCTAGTTGGGAATAGAGGAAAAGTCATGATGCAGTATTAAAGTAGAGGACAATCCACACCATATGATAAACCAAGACGGAGAGATAAAGAACACAGGTGGAAACCAAAAGAGTCCGAATCCACCCTTTTAGTGGTCGCAAGTAGAACAAACCAAGCAACAAGAGGGGCAGAAAGATTTTTATGATGTAAAAATAGGACCAGCTTTTTTCAATTACAAGCTTCATCATTGGATTTCCCTCTTCAACAATACCTGAAACAATTCCAAAATGGGTTAGAACAGCATCCAACAGTCCAGCAACTAGTAAAAAGAAACAGAGTCTCATTATTTCCACCTCAAATGAATTAGTTCAAGTAGTCTCCATTATTTCTAATGATATTTATGCTGATACCTAAAGAGTTTTTCTTTTGTTCTTAAAAACGAACGAGAAAGTGATATGAAAGAGCTGCATGAGTCAACAGCCCTAGTTTCTTCAGAAATTACTAATTCACATATTTCCCACTGTCAGGCCGGCCAATTTCAGCAAAATGCTCCACTAAATAATTTAGATTTTCTGCTAGGTCCTCCCCACTCATCGGAAGTCCATGACCAGTCACTGCTACTTGCGGCTTGAGTGCCTCTAACTTTTTTACAGATTCAAAAGCAGCATCCCAGTCAGTTGTATAATATTTTGGGGGACCGCTAATCTCTTGTGTTTGCGTCATTACCTTATAAAGGGATTCTTGTTTTACCGTCACAAATGCATCTCCGGCAATCAGTGTCCGGTCTTGTTCACGGAATAAGGAGATATGTCCCGGCGTATGCCCGGGTGTATGTACCCACTTCCAATTAGGCATATTTGGAACGGTTCCATCTGCAGGAAGCATATGAACATGCGCACTAATATCAATTCCATGGTTGGGGAACATCGGCGACATTTTTGCAACAAGTCCACAATCAACATTAGGGTCACCCGGCGGATAATCTAACTTTCCAGTCAAATAAGGAATTTCCAGCTCATGTGCATAAACCGGAATCTCCCATTCCTCCAACAATTCAGCCACAGATCCAACATGGTCAAAATGTCCATGCGTTAATACGATTGCTTTAGGAAGGACACCCTCACCAAAACGTTCTTCAACCATTTCCATTATTTCATTTGCTGACTTTGGCATGCCCGTGTCAATTAAAACAAAATCCTCCGACTCATTCGGGTTGCCTACAACTACTAGGTTCACGATTTTGTCGGTGTAACAATAAATATCAGGCAAAATTGCCATTCCAACTCCACTGCCGATTGAGGTCACTGGAAGAAAGGTTTCTTCAAATTTACTATCCTGATTGCGCTCCAAAAAAAAATCCCTCCCTTTTTGTTTATTATTTATCTGTAAGGGAAAATTATTACAACCTCTTATCCTTGGTTCTTTAACGTTAATATTATAACGAATTTTCCGTTCTTAATATAGTTTTTATTTTCAAAAAAAAACTGCCCACAAGGAGCAGCCTTTAATCAAATGTTCGCAAAGTCATTTTATACAGATTACGATTAATTTCCTCCGAATGAATAATATTTTCATTGAAGCTTATTTTGATTTTTCCACTACCGGACATGATCTTTACTTTTTCAATCCCATTGGTTCTTTGCATCTCTCTTTTAATCTTCCCGATACATCCTGAGCATGCGACCTCATTCAATGCCAATTCCATGATACTCATTCGAATCAATCACCTCTTGTTTTTTTTATTGTAATGCGAATCGTTCTCATTAACATTGATCTATATCAAGAAAAGCAGAATTGATGTAAATCACTACAAGGATTGATCAAAACAGATACTATCAAGTTAATAGAAATGTGGAGGAGTGACTTAAGAATGTGTTGTAACCATTGCTGCTCTCAGGAATCATCGTGCATTACATCCGTACCTGTTTTTAAAGGAATGAAGGAAGCGGATCGTCAACAGCTGCAAAAGGTAACAAGAAGCAGAAGCTTTGTGAAAGGAGAATTTATTTTTCGAGAAGGAGAACATTCTGAAACATTATTCGTTGTCAATGAAGGACTGATCAAGTTAACAAAAATGTCCCCAGAAGGGAAAGAACAAATTGTTAGATTGCTGTTCCCTGGGGACTTCTTTGGGTTATTTTCATTATTAAAAAATGAAAAACACTATATGAATGCAGAAGCCGTGGGATCTTAAACGGTTATTTGTTATATCGAAAAAAAGGACTTTCTTAAAACAATGGAAAATAACGCGGAGTTGTCTTACCAATTCTTACTGGCCGTAAACGACAGGCTATTTGAAGCAGATGAGTCGGTTGGTTTCCTAAGTTTACTAGAGGTTGAACAACGGCTTGCAAGAGCACTTATTCTCTTTCATGATAAAATGATTGCTAAGAACGGGACCTTTTCCTTGCCAATCACAAAAAAGGATTTAGCTAGTTATATTGGAACAACTCCAGAATCGGTAAGCAGAAAGTTGTTGTCGTTCATGTCGCAAAAGCTGATTAGCATGGTCGGACGCCGCCAAATACAGATTCTAGAGTTGCACCGGCTTAAGCAGATCGCAGGTATTAGTTAATTTCATCTAACTTTATTGCCATTAGTCTAAAATGCATGGGTTCAATTTCGTTGACAATTACATTCATACCTAATGATTGTAAACTGCCAATAAGCGGTTCACCACGATGTGGCAAATGAATTTCAAATAAGGTTCCTACAGGTGCAGCTTTCACAAAATTTATTATTTCTCGTCGCGGATGTTCCCCCTTTGCAATGCGCTCGCGGATATCCATGACTGCTTTTTTATCAACTATTTCAAACATAGTTCTCGCTCCCCTTTGTTAAGAGTTTAAGTTTATGCTTCAGTTTATCACCATTCTTCTTTAATGAAATTGATTTATATCAAGTTTGAGTTTGGAATAAGTACGATAAATACGGCTCAATACACTGTGTATTCCTATTATGTTATTCCTGTTTTGGTCGGTTTATTTTTTATCTTCGGACTGGGGAGTTACTGGCTAGTATTTCGTAGAAAACATACTTAGGACGAAGAGACTTTGGAGGTTTTTCCTTTTAGATTGATGTGTTATTTCTTAAACCAAACAAATCTGATTGTGGCCTTTAACAGAAGAAGCGTGAATCCAGTTGAGATTCACGCTTCTTTTTTATCCATAATGGTGCCTGACACCATTTCATTTCTGACGCAGGACTGCGCGAACTGGACTCCCGTCTCCTTCGACTAATGGGAGCGGCAGGGCAATGAGTTCGTAATCTCCTGGTTCGATTTCATCGAGCATTAGTGACTCTAGGATGTGAATGCCATGTTCATTCAAACTATGATGGGCAGGCAGCTCTTTACTGTCGATTGGATCAACAGATGGAATATCCAAGCCGATAAGCTGAATCCCTTTCCTTCCTAAGAAAGGAGCTAAGTTTGGCTCAATATGTGGGATCTTTTCAGGGAATTGATTGGGATTTTCCCACGCAAGGGTTCTGAACAACACCCGTTTGCACCCATCAAGATCCATCTCTCTTAAATCAGCTGCACCAATGCTTTCCTTTCCAATCATATCAATAACTTTCGCTGGACCGATGTATAGATTAAGGTCCAACTCAATGATTTTTTTTCCCGCGTTATCAAAATGAAACGGAGCATCCACATGTGTTCCCGTGTGGGTACTTAATTCGAGTCTGCCAACATTAACAGAGCCGCTTTCCTCCATTGGCCATGAGACCTCGTATTTAAAGGCGGTATCACCCGGCCAAACTGGCATCCCGTTTATTAGCTTTCTAGAAACATCAAAAATCTTCATTCCAATACACTCCCCTAGACACTATTCTTGACTGTATCACCATTATTTCATTCTTTTTCATTAGAATCCATGAAAAAAAGACAGGTTTGATTCCTGCCTTTATTAATGAAACGATTTCCAAAATTCGCTGTTAGCATTAATGATATTCTTTAGGTCCTCAAAAGGGATGGTAAAGGTAGGAAAACCAGCTGCAAAAGCGGCGATTTCATATGGATTAAAGTAGATATTCAAGCCCGCCTCACTAATAAAAAATGGCTGATCAGCTTGGATTCCATGGTACTCATCAGGAAATAAGTAAGATGAATATTTTTCATTACTTTTTATTTGATCACCAATCAAATCACTGATAACTTTCACATACGGGCTGCCAGACTTAAAGAGGTCTTTTAATTGATAGATCGAGCCTGTTTTTAGGTTAATATGAGTATATTTTTCCACTGGCATACCGTGAGCGGCACAAAACGGGTAGTCATACCCTGTTATCTTAATGACCAGTAAATTTTTCTCGTAAAGGGTAACCTCAAAATCCCCCGTATAATTCGATTCCAATTGTGTGTGTGCCGGCATGGGTTTTACCCCCGCTAGCTCCTTTAAAGCATGATTTACATTTTCATGATGAATTTTCATACCTTCAATCTGCGGGAAATAGACTAAATAATCCTTATTCGGCTTATATTTTTGCTCGACAATTGAGTAGTTATTATTTAGCGGAACAATCGTGGCTTGCTTCCAGAGTAACTCACCATTTCGATTAAAATAGTGCAGGCGCTCGTCAACATCACCTTTGATTAACGTTTTCTCAAAACTAAGCGAGCCGCTGCCCCTTACCATTGGCAGCTGTTCGATTCTCTTTCCAAGTTTGTCAATAAAGTAGGTATGCTGAGCATCGGAGACAGAGGCAAGGCCGTCCTGAAATTTGGTGATTCCATTAAAGATAAATCCTGTAAGGATATGACCACCCGAATCTGCTAAGGCGTAAATAAACCTCCTACAGGGTAGTTTCGGATCCATCTCTTTCCCGATGGCAAAGCGTCCCTCATCTAGATATAAGATTTGGTTATAGTTTGGCTTAATCACATAATGGCCAGTTCGATCAATAACGCCATACTGTTCCCTATTATTATCTGACAAACTAACAATGGCACGCCCGTCTATAAATGAATCTGCAGATGAAAATTTAGGCTCTATGACGATTTTCCCCTGTTCATCGATATATCCAATCTTCCCATCGTTGTTTTCCTTAAATGCAAGCAAACCTTGGCCATAATTACTGACATAAGCATAAGGGTACGATTGTAATGTCTTTCCGGTAAGGTCGATTAATTGAAAACTGCCATCTTTTGTTTTTACAATTGCTTTCCCCTGATCAAAATCACTTGCGGTTTCAAAGGTTATCGGAATAACCACTTTCCCTCGTTTATTCAAATAACCGTATAAATACTGCCCATGCTCATCTATTTCTACAGCACGTACGCGCCCCTCTTTATACTCTCCGACAATAATCGAATAAGGCCGATCCGTGATTTCTTTGCCACTTTCATCAATCACCTTGAATCCTTGAGGGTCGTTGACAACGGCCCGGCCTTCTGAAAAAGGATTAATTGTATCGTATTTGGGCTGCACAATAAAATACCCTTGGGCATTAATAATTCCTGATTTGTCCATTAAACCAACAATAGCTAAACCATTCTCCTGAAAATCCTCGGCATGTTCATAGCTGTTAGGAAGAATCTGTTTCCCTTTCGCATCGATATAGCCCCACTTCTTTCCGCCAATTTCTTTCTTCACCACTGGGAAAAGGTAGACGGCTCTTGTATCTCGAAAAATTGAAAGCACTCGGACCGCCTTTTTCTCTACCTCAGGAGGCATGGGATAATAATATATAAAATGACCAAAGTAATTTTTCAGAACAAATAAATAGGGCTTTCGGTTAAGACGATACACCCCAAATATTTCACATAGGCCATCCCCATCTATATCCATATATTTGAGCATCGCTTGTGAATCTCGATATTCCAATTCTGCTCCAGCTGGGAGGTATGGCACTATCCAAGTTATTAATTCTCTGTTAGATCCAAACATCATAACTCACCCATTTTAGTTTTCTATATTTATATGATGAAATGTGGGCTATGTGTTTAACACTCATACGGGAAAACACCGCTAATTATTTTATGTTTTTGGCTTCTGGGATTAGTTGTTTCCATTCTTCATAGGAGATGATTGAATCCCAGTGACCTGTTATTTTTGCAAAAGTAATAATAACGAAAAACAGCACGAAGAAGGTAACTGGTACAAACCATTTATTCACCTTTTTACGCGCAACCGTCATGTTGAGTGTGTCTTTTACGGGGCATGCCTCTACACAGGACATACATGCTGAACAATTAAGAGAATTTACAGTCTCCACCTTGTGTACCTTTAATCGTTGCGGACAAACCTTTGTACACATTTCGCAGTTTGTACAAGTATCTTCATTCCGCTCAATTTTTGTAATCCTAAAGATACTTCCAAGACCAATTAATGCACCGTACGGACAGAGGAAGCAGCACCAAAAGTTTCTAAAGAATAATGACAAGATGAAGATCACAATAATAAACTTCAAGGCAAAGCCGCCAAGATTGGTGAATAAAAGAAGCATTTTCACATCAGAGACCTTATTATACGGCTCCTCGAGAAAGCTTTTAGCAGTAAAAGCAGGCATTTGAACAACCATTAGGACAAAAAAGAGCATCAATAAGTATTTAATAGGTGCTAAAAGCCAAGTTACCCATCGTGGAATTTCAAAATTTCTTTTAAACATCTTTCTGCCAAACCAGCCAATCATTTCACTAAATGTTCCAACAGGACATATCCAGCTGCAGAACGACTTACGAAGAATAATTCCTGCACCCACAAAAAATGCTAGTAAAACCAGACCCGCAGGATGAATCACATCAAACTCTCCACTCGTCAGCCATACCTTTAAGGCGACCAAGCCGCTGATTGGCAAAAACCCTTCGACCGCAGATGGCCGTTCAACGAAAGGAGTTTTTCCGAGGGTTTCAAAATGCAGATAAAATTGATAAAACTGCAGACCAACATATAGTAAAAACAGCAGAAACAAGCCCTGAACAGTATATCTTGTAATTTGCACAGGCTTACGTTTCAGCTGTTTCTTATACCACGCTTTTGACTTCATAAGGGTTTCCTCCAATCCTGTTACATCAACTATAAAGAACATACAATGCATGGAATGTGATAAAAGTCATTGAGAATATTGAATTCATAAAGAGTTCACATAACCATTCTTTAAAACGTCAATTAAGTTCATTACCATTGAAGAAAACCCCATAAGACAAGGCCAGAGGATGTATCCCCTGGCCTGTTTTTGTTTCTATTTTTCTGAAGCAAATAAAATATTATTCTGTTTCCGTGCTTCTTCTGTGATTCGAAGGACAATTTCGCTCCAACTTTTTAATTGCTGATATTCTTGATCATTTTCGGTTTCAATAATCCTGGCAATATTCTTACATTCATAAACCATATTTTGTTCATCTAGATCGACACTCAAGGTCTCGCTCTCTAATCCACGGTTGTCAACGAAGGTTATTTTTGAAATCGGGGCCGCATCTTCGAGGACAAAGGTTCCCTTTTCACCATGTATTTCACAAGGTAATTCCGAATGAGATATTTTCGAACATAGGATTGTACAAACAAAATCGTCATACGTTAACACAAGTGTTCCACTTCCATCCACACCGCTGCGGAGGAGGACCGGGTGATAGGTTACCTGCTTGGGCTCACCAAACAACCCGACGGCTAAATAGAGTGGATAAACACCTAAATCAACAAGCGCGCCACCAGAATAGGTAGCAGAAAAAATATTTGGTTCCTCCCCTTGTAAAAATAAATCATAACGGGAGGAATATTTCATGTATGGTAACATGGTACTTCGCAACTCCCCGACCATAGGGAGCTTGTCCTTTAATATTTTGAAATTAGGGGTATGCACATTTCGAATTGCTTCAAATAAATAAACCCCATTTTCCGCCGCTGTCTGGTATGCCTTCGCCAACTCTGCACTATTTGAAAATATCGGTTTTTCGCAGATCACGTGTTTCTTATTTTTCAAAAACATTAGTGTCTGGTCAAAATGGACTGAATTTGGCGATGCTATGTATACAGCTTCTATTTCAGAACTTGACGCCATCTCCTCTAGATCTGTATAAAAATTAGGAATGTTATATGTATCTGCAAATTGTTTCGCTTTATCCTCTGTTCTGGAATAGACACTAGTTAATTGCCATTGACCGCTAAGTTGTGCTGCTTGGATAAATGATTCAGTAATCCACCCTGTTCCGACTGTACCAAAGTTAATCATTGTACTTCCCCTTCCTTTATATATCTTCAAGAAACCATTGTAGTCTTTTTCAACCTCACTTGCCAATTCCGAATTTCAAAAAAATGAGCAAACATTCCATTTTATGTGTGTTTTTCACATGAATTGTAGGGAACAATGGAAAAATATCAGTATTTATGTTATTTATAAAGTAGTAGTTAAGAATGAAAGAGGTTGAAAAGGGTGGAAAATCATACATCAAATTTTATTAAAGATATTATGATAAAAGATTTGGAGTCCGGAAAGCACAACAAAATCGTCACTCGGTTCCCGCCAGAGCCAAACGGTTATTTACATATCGGACATGCAAAATCGATTGTAATCAACTTCGGCTTGGCAGATGAATTTAACGGGCTTACCAATTTACGCTTTGACGATACGAATCCGTTAAAAGAAGATATCGAATATGTAAATTCGATCAAAGAAGATGTAAAATGGTTAGGCTTTGAATGGGATAACTTATTATTTGCATCGAATTATTTTGAAGAAATGTTTAGGAGAGCGGTTCTTTTAATTAAAAAAGGATTAGCCTATGTTGATGACCTGTCAGCGGATGAAATTCGTGAATACCGTGGAACACTTACCGCGCCCGGCAAAAATAGCCCCTATCGCGATCGCTCCATAGAAGAAAACCTTGAATTATTTGAAAATATGCGAAATGGTATGTACGACAACGGTCAAAAGGTCCTGCGGGCAAAGATTGATATGTCATCACCAAATATTAATTTACGTGATCCAGTTATTTACCGAATTGCACATGCGACGCACCACAACACGGGTGATAAATGGTGCATTTATCCAATGTACGCATTTGCTCATCCACTCGAAGATGCGATTGAAGGGGTAACTCATTCGATCTGTACGATTGAATTTGAGGACCAACGCCCCCTTTATAATTGGATTGTTGAAAACTGTGAAATGGAAAGCATCCCACAACAAATTGAATTTGGCCGCTTAAATGTAACCAATACTGTGATGAGTAAACGAAAGTTGAAGCAATTGGTTGACGAGGGATTTGTTGATGGCTGGGATGATCCTCGTATGCCGACGATTTCCGGGATGAGAAGAAAAGGATTTACACCAGAATCGATTCGTGCTTTTGTCAGTGAAACTGGCGTTCATAAGGGTTCAGGTGCAGTTGATTCACAAATGCTTGAACATTTTGTCCGTGAAGATTTGAAATTAAAAGCACCTCGTACCATGGGTGTAATCAACCCATTAAAGGTAGTCATCACGAATTATCCAGAAGGACAAATTGAATTGCTTGATGCCGAAGTCAATTCAGAAAATCCTGAGATGGGATCAAGGAAAATTCCATTCTCTCGTGAAATCTATATTGAACAAGACGACTTCATGGAGGAACCACCTAAGAAGTATTTCCGTCTATTCCCTGGCAATGAGGTCCGCCTTAAAAACGCTTATTTCATTAAATGTGAAGAAGTTGTCAAAGATCCAAATGGTAAGGTCGTCGAACTGCGCTGTACCTATGACCCTGAAACAAAAAGTGGTACAGGTTTTACAGGCAGAAAAGTAAAAGGAACCATTCATTGGGTGGAAGCAGCCCATGCAGTTCCTGCTGAATTCCGACTTTATGAGCCGCTTATTTTGGATACAGCTGATGAAGCTGACGGGGCTGAAAAATCCTTCCTTGATAACGTTAATCCACATTCACTTGAGGTGTTACAAGGTTTTGTAGAACCAAACATGAAGGAAAGCAGACCGCAGGAAAAATTCCAATTCTTTAGACACGGTTACTTCAACGTCGATCCCAAAGAAACGACAGTCGATAAGTTAGTATTTAACAGGATTGTTTCCTTAAAAAGTTCTTTTAAAATATAACAGTAAAGAACCAGGCGCAAAACATTGCCTGGTTCTTTTTCTATTCTATAATAGTGATGGGTACTTCTAAGATAATTTTGGTTCCCATCCCAGGGGAAGAACTAATAAATAGTTCTCCTCCGACAGAGCGAGCACGCTCATCCATACTAAACAAACCTACACCCACGGATTGATTTTTAATCTCAAAACCCTTTCCTTTATCCTCAACCATAACCCGGACGATATCATCCAGCTCTCTAACAGTAACTGTTGCTTCGGTAACTTCTGCATATTTTCGGATATTTGTTAGCGCCTCCTGAATAATCCGGTAAATCGTAAGTTCAATGCTGATGTTCAGGCGGCGATTTAGCACGCATTCAAAATAAACATCAATACTATAATGGTCAGAGTAACGTGATAGAAATGAGCGAATGGCTGGTACTAAACCTAGGTCATCTAATACCGACGGCCGCAGCTCCCATGAGATTTCGCGGATTTCTTCGATTAACTGGGTTGCTTCTGTTTGCATCTGCGAAAGAAGCGGATGATCCATTTCAGCAAGGAGTCGATTTATCGTTATTAAATGACTATAAAGATTTTGACCTATGCCATCGTGTAAATTTCGCGACAAACGCTTACGTTCTTCTTCTTGAACATTGATGATGGTTGTCATCATGTTTTGAAGTTCTCGTTCGACTCGCTTTCGCTCAGTGATCTCATAACGAATCGCTAAGTATTGATAAGGCTTTCCTTTTTCATTTAAAAAAGGGACAATCGTGGTATCCATCCAATAATTTGTACCATCTTTTGCCCTGTTACAAATTTCACCTTTCCAGACTTCACCGGAACCAATTGTTTTCCACATTTTTTTAAAAAATTCTTTTGAATGGTACCTGGAATTCACAATTCGATGATCTTGACCCAGCAGTTCTTCTCTGGAATATTTCGAGATATGACAAAATTGATCATTTACATATGTAATCATCCCCCGAGAATCTGTGATGGCAACAATAGAAGATTCATCGAGCGCAAATTTTATATCTACCAATTCTTGCATCGATCTTTTTAATTCTATCTCAAGGTCTGCGAGATTATTTGCAGGCTGGTCCATTTTCTTGTTCATTAACATCCCCCTGCATCTTTCATAGTATCTGCTCCTTTAATATCTGTTCCAAGGCTTGAGCGGATTCTCTTACATACTGCTGATCTTGTTCAGTAAACGTTGAGGCTCTCCTATTACCAATGAGCAAAACTCCTTTTGGTACAGCATTAAAAAATAAAGGGACGGCAAAGGAGGAAACAAGTTTTTCAGCAAGCATAATTGGATAATCTGTTACTTTTCCGATAACTCCATTCGGAAAATCTGTTATCATCATCGGACTGCCGCTTGAGATTATTTTTCCCGCGATCCCTTTACCGAAACGGACGGTTATTCTTTTGTATTTATCATTTAAATTGGCGGATGCATAATGCCACCTAACATCCGGGCCCACTTCATTTTGCAACGCCAAGGCTACAAATTCGCAGCCTACCACAGCCATAAGACTGTCGCAAACCTTGATAACCTCTTGCAGTTCCATAATCTCTTTCATCCCAAGTAACTCTCCTTAAATACCATAACCTAATAAACCTTTCCTAACTGCGTATTCCACTAACTCAGGTCTGGTTTTCATCTGAAGTTTCTCCATCAAGTTACCTTTATGGGTTTCGACCGTTTTTACACTGATTACCAGCTGTTCAGCAATTTCCTTATTGGAATACCCTTTAGCAATAAGTGTTAGAACTTCTTTCTCCCGCTCGGATAAAAGATTATATGTATCATTCCCATCTTGTTTTACGCTGCTCAAATATTCTTCCATCAATCGCTTCTGTGCAGATGGATGTAAATAGGCATCCCCGACTGCAACTGATTCGATTGCTGACATTAGTTCATCATGTGGGGCGCTTTTTAAAATACAGCCTGAAGCTCCCCCTTGAATTGCTCGAAAAAGGTATTCTTCATCATCATGCATCGTGAGGATCAAAATATTTATTTCCGGCTTTAGCTTTTTTAATTCGGTCGTTGCCGACAAGCCGTCTTTTCCATGTGGCATACTTAAATCCATGACTACGACATCCGGTTTTAACTTCAAGGCTTTTTTGATTCCTTCATTGCCTTCTGATGCTTCACCAATTACTTCCATTTCAGGATTTGTGTTCAAAAGCATTTTTAAACCCATTCTAACTACGGCATGATCATCAACCAACAGAATCTTTATCACTCTTAACTCCCCTTTAATCCCTATTTACTAACGGAAGGGCTAGCACTATGGATGTTCCTTCTCCTATTTTAGAAGAAATGGTACACTGTCCGCCAGTCAGAAGCATTCGTTCTTTCATGGCCGCAATACCTGATGAAGGATTAATGAAATCGTTTTCGTCCTGTTGAAACCCTCTGCCGAAATCATAAATGGAAATTTTCAGCTCTTGCTCTGACCAAATAAAATTCATTTTTACATTGGATGTATCTGCATACTTGGCAATATTGGCAAGTGCCTCCTGGCATACACGAAATACCGTGATCCTATTTTTTTCAGATATCCACTTTTCTTCACCCGTTGAATCTAAATCCACTAGGATCCCAAACGTGGATGTATATAACTTAATATAGCTCTTCATGGCTGGTAGTAAACCAAGAGTAGTTAGGGTAGGCGGATGCAATTCAACCGAAAGAAGCCTAATTTCTTGAATGGTCTTTTCAATCAACTGCGACATTTCGCGGACATAACTTTTCATATGCGGCTCTTTTGCACCTGATTCAATAAACTGCAAGCCTGTTAAAATACTATATAGATTTTGTCCAACACCTTCGTGCAGCTCTAAGGCAATCCGTTTTATTTCTTCCTCTTGGGAATGAATAATATAAGAGCTAATCTGCTGTTTTGAATTTAATACATCCATCCCGCACCTCCGGTTATAAAAAAAAGGCAGGTTCTTTTTTAAAAGACCTGTACCTTTTTTACAGTATACGTTAAGCCGCTCTCCGAATCAGAAGCTGACCATTGTCCATCCATCTGACTTACTCGACAAGAAATCGGTACCGCAAGAAAATAAAAATCATCAAAATAAAAGCGGATATGGGTTCCATCAGGACAGAACTGCACCTTTTTTATGGTTTTCTTCACAGCTGGCGCCTGATCTCCACCATCCGCATCTTGAATCGCAATTGTTACCGGCACACCCACAAATATGTTCAAATCATCTAATTTAATGAGTTCCACAGCTGTTACATCCTCTCTTCACAGGATAGATGAACATCTTAAAGCCCTGCAAATACTCCCAAAACTTCTCATCGGCATTTTTCTCGATGAATTGAATCGTTTCTTCTTCAGAACCCCAGTCACTCATTCCTTTTATTTCAGCAATAACCATCTCTGCCCCATCGAGTGTTTTTTCTTCAAGATACCAATTTAGGCGTTTTTTCGAAAAAGTGTTCTTCAATAACTCATCAATTTCATGGCTAAAGCCGCCTGCTTCTGGCCGGACAAAACAAAAATCAATATAGGTTTCACTAGTCATTGATATTCACACCTTTTTTATAAATAAGGAATGCGACTGGAAATAAAATAACGTTAATGACTGCGGCAATTATTGTATTAGTATAGTTTTCATAGAAGTATTGATGAACCATATATTGTGTAAAGATAATGTTTAACATCAACACCGCAAGTAGTAGGGCAACTGGCAAATAGCTACGCTTCATAACGCTTCACCCCCACGGCATAAACCACTCCGTTTTCTACTTTTACATAAATTTCAGGAAGTGGACGTCTCGGTGGACCCGCAATCGGCGCACCTGTTTCGACATCAAATTTCCCATGATGGCAAGGGCAAAGCATTTCTCCCTCATCCTTTTTCCAAAACACAGGGCATCTTAAGTGGGTGCACGCATTTTGGTAGGCTACATATTTATTTTCGGAGAGTCTAATTAAAATAGCACTATCATGTTCACCAGGAAAAGCAAAGTCTACTGCATCTCCGATAGGCAGAGATTTAACATCGGTAATTTTTTGCTTTGGATATTTTTTATCGCCCAATCCTGTTAATTCTTTTGCAGCCAAGGCTCCCCAAGGAAGTGAAGAAACAGCGAAAACACCTGCCGCACCAACTAGTGTTTTCATAAATCCGCGTCGGTCGAGCTTTCTTTCATTATTGCGGTTTATATTATGTGTATAATTATCTTCTTTGAACGGGATTTTATTATTTTTATCTGTCATGCGAATCCCTCCTAAAACAATTTAGTGACGCCCTGCAGAATACCAGGAAGATTCACTTTTACATTTGTTTCGCCTTCTAAATAGGGCATACTTGTTACCCATTTACCATTATCTAAGTTAAATTGCTTTTGTTTCGCTTCAATTTCTTCATCTGACAGCCATTGTAATGTATTAGACGGGCAAACACTTGCACACATTGGCGGGATGCCATCCTTTGTACGGTCGATACAAAGATCGCACTTGTACATTAAATTTTGCTCTGTATCAAACTTCGGTATTCCATACGGGCAAGCAATTGTACAGTTTTGGCAGCCAATGCACTTTTCCACTAGAGCCGAAAGAACGGCTCCTGTTTCATGGATTTGGATCGCCTGCGCTGGACAGCTTCTTGCACAAGCTGGATTCACACAGTGAAGGCACATCAGAGGCATCGTTTGACGGTTAACAAGCGGATTCACATCGTAAACATAGTTACGGTTACGTTCCTCATGCCCTCCGCACTGCGTACAAGCCGCCAAACACGAGCGGCACCCTATACAGTTTTCAAGTTCGAGATATAGCCTCTTTTTCATTTACTGCACCTTCTTCATTTCTAGTTTTTCAATCTGAGCGGCACACGCTTTGAATTCCGGCATCCGTGACATAGGATCAAGCGCTGCAATCGTTAATAGATTAATAGATTTATCGTGACCAAAATGGTAGGGAACAAATACGGTATCTTTTCGAATGGCTTCAGTGATTTTCACTTTATATTCCGCTTCACCTCTACGAGTAAAGAGGCGAACAAATTCTTCGTGTTCAATGTTATATTTAGCAGCTGTTTCTGGATGTACTTCTACATACGGCTCTGGGCACATATCGCGCAAAAATTGGATCCGGCGGGTTTGGTTTCCAGATAGATAATGGTAGACGACACGTCCTGTGGTTAAGCGTAATGGATATACTTCATCAGGCTCTACAGCCGGTGGACGATAGGGCAGGGCACAGATTTTTGCCTTTCCATCTGGATGATAGAACTTTTTATCTAAGAACATGTGGGGTGTTCCTGGATCATTTTCATCTTTACATGGCCAAAAGACACCATCTTGCTTTTCGATTTTATCCCATGTGATACCATAGTAGTCGGCATAGCCGCCTTTAGAAGCTAAACGGAATTCATCCCCAACATCGCTTGCTGTTTTTAAATGTGAGAAGTATTTTCCTCTGCCTAGACGCTCACATAATTCCACTTGGATTTGCCAATCTGGTTTCGATTCTCCCAGCGGTTCTTGTGCCTTGTTAATTTTAATACAACGTCCTTCAAGGTTGGTTACTGTTCCTTCGTCTTCAGACCAAGTTGTGGTTGGAAGAATGACATCCGCAAACTCAGCTGATTCCGATAAGTAAAAGTCTGCACACACCATAAAGTCCAGATTTTTCATTTGTTCACGTACATAATTTAGATTTGGAGCCGATACGGCTGGATTGGAGCAAAGCAGGTACAAACCTCTAATTGTTTTTTGCTCCATTAATTCGAACATTTCATAAGCAGAAACACCTGGTTCCGGCATTTCTTCAGGAGTAATCCCCCACACTTTACAAACTTCCTCAACATGTTTTGGGTTCGTAAGCTTACGATAGCCTGGAAGTAAATCTGATTTCTGACCGTGTTCACGGCCGCCTTGACCGTTCCCTTGACCAGTAAATGTAGCAACTCCTGCTTTAGGGCGGCCAATTTTCCCTGTGACTAAGGCCATGTTTGTGTATGCTGATACGTTATCAACACCTTTATGCTGTTGCTCAATTCCACGGGCAAACATGACAATGGCATTTGGTGCTTTACCGTAGATTTCTGCTGCACGTATGATTTTTTCTGGTGCAACCCCAGTAAGCTCACTCGTATATTCAGGTGTAAATTCTTTTACCAATTCTTTTGTTTCTTCAAAGCCATTTGTATGGTTATTTACGAATTCTTCGTCCGCATAGCCATTTTGAATAAGTAAGTTTAGAATTCCATTGGCAAGGGCTAAGTCTGTTCCAGGTCTTAAATCTAAGTGAACATCTGCTCTCCTGGCAATGGGTGTCTCACGCGGGTCTGCTACAATTAAGTAGCCTCCTCTTTCCTGGACTGCCCACACTCGGAACATCGAAGTTGGGTGACATTCTGCTGTATTGCTTCCTGCAATAAACAAGCAATCCGTTTCATGAAGATCTGTCCAGGGCAGGGTTGATCCTCGGTCGACTCCAAAGGATCTCAGAAAGCCACCTGCGGCACTTGCCATACAGAATCGGCCGTTGTAATCAATGTAACGAGTCTGTAAGCCGACACGGGCAAACTTTCCTGATAAATAACATTTTTCGTTTGTCATCGATACACCGCTATAGACACTAAGCGAATCCATACCATAATTTTTTTGAAGCTCTTGAAAATTTTTCACGATTAAATCATAGGCTTCATCCCAGGTTGCCTCACGAAAGCCATCTTTTGTTCCCTTTAGTGATGCATCATCACGAATTAGTGGTTTTAAAATACGATCATCATGGTTGGTTTGCTGGTAAGCAGTAACCCCTTTGGGACACATTTTTCCGACCGTTACTGGCCAGTCATATCGAGGCTCCACCCCAATTATTTTATTTGTTTTTGTATTTACCCGTAAATTCATCCCGCATTGCATCCCGCAATAACTGCAATGAGTTTTTACAAACGTTTCATTCGGATGACGAACATTTTCGACTTCTTTAAAAAATTTATCTCTTGGGTTCCGAAAATTATCCTTTTGCATTCTGGTTTGCCTCCTTGACCTTTACTTGATGAGTTGCGAAGCCTGAGAATCTTGAAATTCTATATTTTCTACGACATGGCAGACATAGTTCAGCTAGATTAAAGCCATCTTGCATATTGAAGTCGATCTCGTTAGCGCCTAATACTTGAATAACATCACGAGATTGTTCCACTGATACAAAATGATCGCTGCACACTTTACATATCTTCATTTGCTGCTCAGCATAATGTTCACGGTAATTTCTTGCGAATACACTCATTGGACGGAATGGAATATGCGCTAACTTCCCAAACGGTAGATAAATTAACGTGACGATTACGGAAAATTGGTGAATCAGTGACATTTGCGGCTGCATCCAGCCATGCATGACAATGTTTTGAAAGGTTAGTAAAAGCCCGGTTACAGATATAAATAACAATAGATAAAGAGGTAAAAAATCATACATGAATTTTTGTTCTGCTCTCGCCTGCATGTTACCTAAGCGACGGTAAAGCGCCATGCACACACCTGCAGTCACCATGATAGCTGCAATATTCAGTGCATTATAGGAGAACCATGCAATAATTCCTTCGGCTTTAACCTGCATGACGTTCATTCCAAATAACACGATCGTATAGTAGCCATTGTCTTCCATCGTAAAATACATCCAGCTGAATACGAGCGGAAAGGTCACCAAGCACGCAAGGACACAGCCCCAACCGATTAAAATATGCTGTACCCATCGGTAAATCCCGCGATTTCGGATAAAATCGTAAATGGCTAAATGATTAACAGCCGTTTTCGGAGTACTTTTTCGAAATAAAAGATTTAAGCCTTTTTTAATAAAAATCTTGGTCGGTGGTCTCTCGCCCCAAGCAATAAAGCGGTAGAAAAATCCGCCGATAAAGACGATTGTTCCGACCATATATCCATAAAGATTCAAGTCAACGTGCGTGAACATTCTTGTGCCAATAAACATTAAAATGGCCAGTCCGGCAATAGTTAAAAACATTGATTTAGCAAAATGTGAAGCAAAGGCATCATTGACCGAGCTTCCTGTTTTTTTATTTGTAGCAATATTTGATTGCATCCTCTAGTCCCTCCTAAAAAAAAATAACACCACCGTTTTTCTTACTCTTATTGTAAGAAAAACGGTGGTGTTATAAATATCAGGGAGTTCCCCTATCATGGAAGGGAAAAACCCTTAGAAATATTATTTTAGACAAATGTTTGTCACATCTAGTATTAAGATCTATCTTTGAGTGTACTTTTTTCGCCAGGAATATAGAAGAAGTAATAAACCAATTAGTATTTGCAAGGTAAAAAGTATTGCATCCCAGAATGGAAGCGAGGACGGTCCTTGAGAAAAACCAGGAAGAATTCTTTTCCATGCAAATAATAATTGGGGGACATAAAAAAATGTATATATGCTAACTGTCAGTATGACTCCGACAAAATAAAAGATTGAATATAAAAAAACTACCTTTTTTTCTCCCTCAAAAACAACCTCTTGTATTGATGGTGAGTTGAGAAATGAAAGCTTCTTCCTTATCGCTTGCTGAGCATTTTCCATTAAGTTATAGCAGCCCGATACATTTTCAATCACGTAATATAAATCGGTTTTCATATAAATGAAGCCTTGGTAAACCATTCGAATAAATGTATCCAAGACTACTACATTCATAACACCCAGGAAAATCTCTGACCCATTTGTAAAAATTAGATGGCTAATTAATGCGCATGAAAGAATAAGTGTATCAAAGCAAAGGCCCGCCAGAAATAAAACATTCCGCTTATTAGAAGGTAGTTTCCAAACCGATAACATATCAGTCTCAAGGACAACAAGTATTAATCGATGCCCGACCTCCAGCTTAGTCGGAAGATTTTGAGCCCTCATCGCTAATATGTGGCCAAACTCATGAATAAAGACAAGGATAATCGTAATTCCCATCCAAGTCGGGATATTCAAAATCATTAAATCAAAAACAAACAAATCCTTATAGTGCGGAAATAAACTTGGATGGGATAGAAGGATAAACACATTAACTAGCAATAAAGTGAAATAAACAAGGTATGCAGCCTTATTAAAGAAAAACTCCCCGATCTTTGGTGAAATCCATAAAAGGCCTAGGTCTTTCTTTTTCTTTTCCTTCAATTCAACTTTTACACCATCAACTTCACCTATCAAGCCCATAATTAGTAATTGTTCGGCAAAATCGAGCATATCTACTTCATCATTAGGATATTTATCTTTAAGCACCCGTTCAATTTCCTCTATCGACCCACCATTGTTGATTAAATGGATTGCATCAATACAAACCCTCGGCATCTCATAAAACTCGCCTAATGCAATATCTTCAACGATATAATGTTTTTTATCCTTGCGAATATTGACTGGGACCAACAAAAGACGTGAATGAAGTGTTAGGTTCATATTAACACCCTTTATCTCATATATTATCATTAAGAAAGGATGCTTAGCTTTTCGCTAGCATCCTTTTTTTAACCTTTCCAACCAGGAACAAATTGACACCACCAGCAAGTTGTTTTTACCTTTTTCAGCTTTCGGATTTTCATAAATCCACCTCCTTAGGAAATTCCCATTCTTTTAACCACGGATATTTTTCATGAAATTTAATCCATGCTGGATATACCTTTTTGAATTCTTCCACTAACATAGGATCAAATTGGGAACCTTTTCCGTCAATGATGCGTTGATAGGCTATTTCAACTGGCATTGCTGCTCGATAAGATCGAGAAGATGTCATTGCATCAAAAGCATCTGCAACTGCAGCCACTCTAGCAAGGAAGGGGATTTCTTCTTCTTTTAATTGATCAGGATACCCTTTACCATCCCAACGTTCATGATGCGAACGAATGACAGAAAGACTACCTTTAATCCCCTCGACATTATCAACTGCTTCAGCACCAACAACTGGATGTGATTTTATTATCTCAAATTCATCGTTTGTCAACTTCCCTGGTTTCATTAGAATTCGGTCAGGGATATGAACTTTTCCTATATCATGTAATAAACATGCATAATAAAAAGATTTTTGCTCATCTTTGGAAAGCTTACCTATTTCCTTTGCTAACAACAAAGCATAACTGGCTACTCTTTCACTATGTCCCTTAGTATAAGGATCCTTTAACTCCAGAGTAGCAATAACACCTTTTACAATTCCTTCTAATTGTTTGTCGTATGAAGTACTTATCGCTTTTACGTATCCCTGAAAACGAACTAATAAAAAAAATGCCATGATAGACAGTACAGCTATTAAAATAATTGGGATTATTACATAAGAAGTCTTTAATATAATACCAACGAATAAATATCTTGCCGTAACACCTAAACTTACTAGCCAAAAATATCTTCTACTAAGGAAAAGAGGTAGTGATAAAAGTAAAAACACTTCTATTAAATTCCCACTTTTGTAAGACGCTCCCCTTCCATAGAAGGATAAGATATCCACAATAAAAGTAACCAATAGATAGCTTATAAAAAATACGTATTTTATTGAAGCTTGCTTATTCCGCTTATTTAAATAATATGCTATTGGAATTAATATTATTAAAAGGATATAGGTTAAATAAAAAAATTTACTAGGCGGGCCCACTTCTTCATGTTCAATGAAGGCTGGGAAAAGATAGTAATAAAAAAAATCATAACCTACAAGAATTATATAAAAAAATAAAAGAAACCATTTAACAGTTCTTATTTCTTCATTAGGTAACATAAACTCCTCCATGTATCTATCCCATTGTACTTTCCATAAAATCCTCATAGAAATGCTAATATAAAATATTTTTACTTTTTTCAATCTATAATAGAAAATTACAAAATCTATTAATGTTCAGTATTCCTCTACATTATATATCATTGATAATACCCTTGAAACACTTTATTTTGATGAATTTTGTATAATTGTAGAACTATTTATCTATTTGTAGTATCGGTAAAGTTACAATTACTCGTGTTCCTTTATCAATAATACTTTTTATTTTCATCGCACCCCTGTGATCCTTAATTAATTGATTTGTAACCATTAAGCCTAAGCCTGTTCCATCCGTTTTCGTTGTAAAAAATGGTTCTCCAAGATTTAGGATATTCTCATCAGCAATTCCACACCCCTCATCTTGAATTGAAACGGACAGTTTGTGTTTTTCTAATACTTTAACACGTATTTCTATCCTACCGCCCTCAGGCATTGCTTCGATCGCATTTTTTATCAAATTAATAAATACTTGTTTTAATTGTTTATCATCACAATCAAGAGGTGGTAAGGGGCCAGCCATTATTGTTTCAACAATTACTCCTTGTCTTTCGGCTTGTTGTTGCGTAATGGATAATGTATAAGCAATTATTTCTTCGATACTTGCCTTTTCAAATTTGATTACTCTTGGTTTGCCAATGTACATCAAATCATTAACAATGGAATTAATCCGATCGATTTCCTGAATCATAATTGGATAATAATCGTTTGTGTTTGGGTACCGTTCCTGCTGCACTTGTGTAAAGCCCTTTAATGATGAAAGGGGATTACGTATTTCATGGCCGATTGCCGCAGCCATTTGACCAATAACAGCCAGCTTTTCTTTTTGTCGTAGTTCTTCGTAAACGGTTGTCAAGGTTTGAATATAGGAATTAAAGCGTATCACTAAAATATAGGCTATCACTGATAAGATGACATAGATAACTGTTGGAATTAATACGTTTAAATCTTGTAAAATTATTCCTAACAATAATTCCTTCCCTATCATCCCCAACGAAACAACCCAGAAGTATTTTTTATTTACAAAAATAGGACTAAATAGAACAAATAATACTTCCACGATATTTCCTGCAGCATAAGAAGCTGTCGTTCCTAAAATTTCTAAAAGGGTGTCCAAAATATCAATACCAATATAGCTAATGATGTAGATATATTTAACAATGTAAGGATTTCCCTTTTTAATAAAGTAAATAGCAATCGGCAACAAAGCAAGGATTAATATATATAACCAAATTCCCAGACCAACTCTCTCTGTATCAAATTGACTTTCCTGGTCATTTAAGTAAGGTCTAATATAATTATAGAAAATATCAAACGAATAAAACATAAAGTAAAATAACCATAAAAACAGTGTTATTGCCTTTCTCTCTTCAAATAAAAGCTTCGGATTGTTGACGCCTTCTTTCATGCTAGTTTCTCCTCAATCTGATCATCTTGTATTAAATTAGATAAAAAACCTGCTCCTATTTTATCATCTTTCTTATGTTTAAATTACATTATTTTTGTAAAAGCGATGAATTTCGACATTTTTCGATAAAACCAAACAAAAAAAAGGACTTACCTAGAGTAAGCCCCTTCTTTGTTTGATCCAATTAGCTAACTTTATTTAACTGATCCACTGTTTTATTCAAGGTTGAATGTTTACGTCCATACCCGAAATAAACGAATAGTCCGATCACAAGCCAAACTCCGAAGCTAATCCAAGTTGTTTTTGGTAACTGAATAATTAAATACCCGCAGAACACAAAAGCAAGAATTGGAATATAAGGTACAAATGGAACCCGGAAGCCTGTTTTAGGTGCTTGTTTATTTTTTCGAAGATATAAAATCCCCACTGAAACCGTCATAAAGGCAAAGAGAGTTCCGATATTTGTTAGTTCTGCAAGTTTGTTTAATGGAACTAAACCTGCAAAAATCGATACTAGCAAACAAATAATCCATGAATTCACCATTGGTGTCTGCTTGTTCTTATCTACTTTTGAAAATACTTTTGGCAATAGGCCATCACGGCTAATCGCATAAAATAAACGAGATTGTCCATAAAGTAAAACCAATAATACTGTTGTGATACCTGCAATCGCACCAAGCGAAATAAAACCAGCTACCCAATCCTGATGGATATAATTAAGAGCAAATGCAACTGGGTTTTTCACGCCTAACTCTTGGTAAGGAACGATTCCAGTAAGAATGGCAGAGACAATAATATATAACACCGTACATACTAGTAAAGATGCGATAATACCAATTGGCATATTCTTTTGAGGATTTTTCACTTCTTCAGCTGCAGTTGATACGGCATCAAAGCCAATATAAGCAAAGAACACAGTTGCAGCTCCAGCTGTAATACCTGAAAATCCAAACGGCATAAATGGCGTCCAGTTTGAGGGCTTTACATACCAAGCGCCCACACCGATAAATAACAAAACAACGACTAACTTTATAATTACCATAATCGTGTTAAATCGAGCAGATTTCTTAACACCTTGTGTTAATAGCAACGTGATGATTACTATGATAAGAATTGCCGGAACATCGATAAATGTGCCGTTTGCTGGATCATATGCACTTGTGATTGCTTTAGGAAAATGAATACCAAAGCCAGCTAGAAGCCCTTGTAAATACCCTGACCAACCACTAGCAACAGCAGATGATGCGAACCCATATTCAAGGATTAAATCCCAGCCCAAAATCCAAGCAATTATTTCACCAAAGGTAGCGTAGCTATACGTATACGCACTCCCTGAAACCGGTACAGTGGATGCAAATTCCGCATAACATAGGGCAGCAAATACGCACGCTAATCCAGATAAAACAAAAGATAAAATAAGTGCAGGTCCTGCATGTTCTGCTGCTGCAACACCAGTTAATACAAATATTCCAGTACCTATAATAGCTCCAATTCCAAGCATGGATAAATCAAAGGCACCTAAATCTTTCTTTAAAATTACATCTTTTTGCCCAGCTTCTTGTATAAGATCCTTTATTGATTTTTTTCTAAATAAATTCATTGGTTTACCTCCACGAAATGATGGCGGAATGTTCTGAAAAAACAGTTCGCTAAAAATGTATATCGAAATAATATAATCATTTTAGGGAAAAAGCAATATTTTTTGAAAAATAAAACTATTTGAAGATTATTCCATGGAAATTCAAGTGATGGAAATGCTCCACCTTAATCTTTTATTAATTAGTATTAAGCTTTTCTCAAGGGTTAATACTTTCCTAATATAATTAATATAATTTCCATTTTTAATGAATATTTATTTCCTATATAACAAAAAAAACAGATTCCTCGAAGAAATTGCCTTCCGAAGTAATCTGTTTCGTTTTTTTAAGCTACATTTCTTTCAAGCTTAATCCGCGGTGAATTCCACATAGTGATCCATTTTCTAATAGCAGTCACCATAATAATCATACAAAGCGCTAACATAATGATGGATAAAACCCCATTTAAGACACTATAGCCTGCTGCTTCGGAATTTAGATAAACATTTTTCACCATCCAGTAGCCCGCATAGTTTACAGTTACAAAGAGATAAGCGAGCGGTACCAAGCATGTAAGCATATATCGACGTTTATCAGCAATGCTTAGTATTACTGTTGCACCGATAATTAGACCGATGGAAGCCATTAGTTGATTGGAAACACCAAACAGCGCCCAGACGGAGCCAATATCACCCGAGAAGAGTAGGTAACCCCACATAAAACATGCTAATGCACTAGCAAAAATAGAACCAGGAAGCCAATCTGTTTTCTTCAATGGCTTATAGAATTCACCGAAAAAGTCTTGGATTAAATAGCGAGCAACACGTGTTCCAGAATCAATGGCTGTTAAAATAAATACAGCTTCGAACATAATAACAAACTGGAAGAAGTAAGATGATAATTTCGCAAACCATGGAATGGCTGTGAAGACATAGGTCATACCTACTGCTAATGTCACCGCACCACCGGTTCTACCTTCAAGATTAATGCCAATTTCATTGGCAAGTTTCGGTAGCTCCTGCACTTGCATGCCAAGTGTTTTAAAGACTTCAGGTGTTGAGTTAATCGCAAAATAGTCTGCAGGCTGAAGGGCTGTTGCCGCAATCAATGCCATGATTCCAACCACACATTCTACAAGCATGGCGCCAAAACCAACCACTTTTATATCAGACCAACGATCAAGCATTTTAGGAGTCGTACCTGAACCTACGAAAGCATGGAAACCGGAGATCGCTCCACAGGCAATCGTAATTGAGATAAATGGCCATACAGGACCACCTAATACCGGTCCACCACCAGATGTGAATTTTGTGAAAGCAGGCATCTCAATTGCAGGATTGATAATGAATACTCCGATGATAAGTGCAATAAATACGCCAATTTTCATAAAGCTGCTCAAGTAATCACGTGGTGCAAGTAAAAGCCATACTGGCAACGCTGCTGCAAAGAAAGCGTAAATTGGTAGTATAATAGCTAATGTTTTTGTATCTAATGTCAGCCAATCACCTAATACCGTATTTTGAATGGACGGACCAACAAACACTCCGACCATAACGAGAATAAAACCTATAGTCGATGTTAATTTTAAATTGCCGGTTTTCTTATAAGCGATTCCAACAAGCATCGCGATTGGAATCGTAATTCCCACTGAAAAGGTTCCCCATGGATTGTGTTCAAGTGCATGAAGAACAACCATTGAAAGACCTGCCATTGTGATGGTAATAATGAACAACATGGCAAGTCCCGTACAAAAACCAGCAACAGGTCCTAGTTCATCTTTCGCTACTTCTGATAAGGACTTTCCTTTTTTTCTCATCGATGCAAATAGTACCACCGCATCATGAACTGCCCCACCAATAACAGCCCCAATTAACAGCCAGAGCAGACCTGGCAAGTAACCAAATTGTGCTGCAAGGATTGGACCCACAAGCGGGCCTGCTGCAGCGATTGCTGCAAAGTGGTGACCGAATGTAACCCATTTATTTGTTGGTACATAGTCCTTTCCATCGTTAAATTCATGTGCCGGTGTCTGCTTTGAATCATCTAATTTTAAAACCTTTGCTGCCATGAATGTTCCATATAAACGATAAGCAATCATTAAAATACAGATCGAACCAATTACAATTGAAACCGCATTCATATTATTCTAACCTCCTATATTCATACTTCACTTGTCTCTATCTTAGCGGAAGAAAACGCCAACATTGGGTTTTCAAGCTAAAATGCAAGGATTAGACGATGAATAACAAGAATAATAGAATGAAATGCAAAAAACAGCTTCTTAAAAACCAAGAAGCTGTTTTAGCTCTTTTGTATAGGTTCTGCTTACTGGAACCTTTTCTCCATCCTTCATAATTAAGTTGTAGGTAGAATTAAACCAAGGCTCTATCTCAACAATGGCATCGACATTAACTAAATAAGCGCGGTGGACACGAATGATCGACGAATGATGCAGCTTCCTTTCGAAAGTGATTAGCGTATCACTGACAGAGTACTTTGAGTTCCCTGTCGCAATGACTGTTTTCCCTTCATTTGTACCGATATAGAGTATGTCACTTATGTTTACGATAACAATTTTTTCATCGATTGTTATCGCAAGCTTTTCAGACCTCTCGTTAACAAAATTATTTTTCTGAATTGAAAAAGGAATAGCTTGTTTTTTATATTCGATAAGTTTATAAAGCTTCTCAATTGTTTGTAAGACTCTTTTTTCGTCAAAAGGTTTTAAGATGTAATCAACGGCATTTAATTCAAAAGCCTTAAGGGCATATTCATCAAACGCTGTCGCAAATACAATTAATGGAGGATGATCAAGTTTATTAACAAGAGCTGCAATTTCGATTCCACTTTCATCAGCGAGCTGGATATCTAAAAAAACAACATCAAGTTCTAGCCTGCTTATTTTTTCAAATGAGCTTTCCACACTATCAGATTCCCCCACTATTTCAATCTGTTTGCTTCGTTTAAGAAGATAGGTCAGCTCATCTCTGGCTAACGGCTCATCATCCACAATAAAAGCCTTTAACAACATCCTCACCCCACTTTTGTTGTGTTAACGGTAGTGTAATCGATACTTTCGTTCCTTTATTAAGGCTACTTTCAATTTGAAAAGAAGCATTTTGACCATAAATTTCTTCAATCCTTTTTTTGATATTCCAGAGCGCTGTTCCTGTCCCTCCAGATGAATCCACTGTTTGGTTTCCCAGTGTTCCAAGCAGCTCCGCTGAGATACCCTTTCCATCATCTTCAGTTAAAAGGACCATTTTCTCCCCTTCCTGGAAGGCACAGACTTTTACGGTTCCATGTTTCGCCTTTGGAAAAGCATAACGAATTGCATTTTCAACAAGCGGCTGCAATGTAAAAGGCGGAACTAGTACCCTTTCTAGCGGTGGTGAAATATCCAATTCCACATGATAACGGTTTGGAAAGCGTGCTTGCTCAATGGTTAGGTAAGCCTCAATATGTTCGAGTTCTTTTTCAAGCGGTATTAACATTTGCCTTGCTCCCTGTAGATTACTTCGGAAGAAGGTACTTAGTTTGATTAATAGACTCCTAGCTTTATCGGCATCTGTTCGAATAAGACTTGAAATCGTGTTAATAGCATTGAATAAGAAATGTGGATGGACTTGGGCTTGCAAAGCCTTAATCTCCGCATCTTTTAATAATCTTCTTTGCATTTCCAGCTCCGCCATTTCTAATTGGACCGAAAATAAGTTGCTTAAACCTTCTGCCAACTCTTGTTCAACCCTGTCTAGTTTACTAGTATCAGTGAAATACAGCTTCAGTGTCCCCACTGTTTTTGCATGGACCTGTAAAGGTAATACAATGGCTGCTTTCAGAGGGCAGTTTGGGTTAAAACATTGAATTTCATGAACCGATTTTGCAATTGTGATCTTCCCTTGTTCCAGCACCTTTTTCGTTAATTCCGTCGCCATGTTTCCTGACGGAATATGATGGTCTGAACCTGTACCTACATGGGCAAGAACATGGGATTGATCTGTAATCGAAATGGCATCCGCATTGGTCCAATGGAGAATAATCTCCGCTGCTTTTGTACAAGATTCCACATTTAAACCTTGGCGAAAAAAAGGGAGAGTCTGGTTGGCGATGTATAAGGCTTTATGTGTTTGAAGTGCTCTCATCCGCTCTTGTTCTTGCAGAATTTCCTGAATTATCAATACAAAAAGAAGTGTCCCAAACCCATTAATCGCAATCATCGGGAAAGCAATTACCTCTACAAGATGCAGAGCCTCATTAAATGGTCTGGCTTGTAAAAGAATAATCCCCATCTGGGCACATTCCATTAATATCCCCATGACAACAGCCTTCCAAGGCGAATTCCCCTCTTGAATCTTAAAGCGCTTACTTAAGATTCCTGTGACAACTCCAGCCATAATCGTTGACAGGGCACAAGCAGAAGCTGTAAAACCACCTAGGGTCAATCGGTGTATACCGGCAATTAAACCGACCCCAATTCCAACAATGGGTCCGCCAAGTAAACCACCTATCGTTACACCCATAATTCTAGTATTAGCGATCGCACTTTCACTGTCCATATTTGTCAACCAGTCCTGGGAGGTAATTGTTCCATGTCCAATCTCTACACCAGTATAATTGCTGATGACCCCGAAAGCCCCGAAAATTGCAATCATAGCTACCTTAGCTCTAATGCCATGTTCATTATGAATTATTTGACGGAATGATTTCATCCTCGAGAGAAGAAACGCTACAATGATAAGAATACCTACACGTTCAAGCATGAGAGGCAATAATTCGAGCATGGTATCTCACCTTTCGTCTTTACTTTTCCCTACTACTATATCAAAAAAATAACTAACCATCCTAACAATCGGTTAGCCTTGATTATTAAAAATTTACCAATGCTGTTTTTTGGCTGCCAGGAAGGACCATTCTTACCTCCGTCCCAACTCCCGGCTTGCTCTTGTAAAAGACTTTTCCGTTCATTGTTTCAATAATTCTTAAGGAAACGGATGTACCTAGCCCTGTTCCCTTATCTTTAGTTGTATAAAACAAGGTTCCAATCCGTGCTAATTGCTCTGGTGTCATTCCCTTACCAGTATCCATAATTAATATAGACGCTTTATTATTATCGGATTTGTTATGTATTGTTACTTTCCCACCATCAGGGGTTGCTTCAATTGCATTTTTAATTAGGTTAACCAGCGCCTGTTTTAATTGGTTTCGATCAGTGACGAGTGTGAACCCGGTTGAGTCAAGTTCGCTTTCAAGCCGCACTCCTTGTTTGGCAGCCAGTGGCTCCAAAAGCATGACAACTTCTGCTAAGACTTCTTTTAACGGAAACTCTTCTACTTTTTCAAATTTCGGCTTTGCAAAATTTAAATAGTCATTAATAATCGACTCTGCCCTACCTAATTCGCTCAAAACAAGTGAAAGATATTGATAATTTTTCCCCTTTTCTTCCTGCTGCATTAATTGAAGGAATCCCTTCACCACTGTTAATGGATTTCGAACCTCATGAGCAATGGATGCCGCAATTTCCCCTAGCGTATTTAGCTTTTCAGCCCGCTGAATCTCTTTCTTCATTCGACTTCGTTCGATAATCCCCTCAACAAGCTTTGCCTCCAGGGCAATTGCCACTGTTTGAATGAGGGCAACAAGGAGGAGGTCAGGAATATTAAAATCTAGTTTTAAGAAATTCCCCTCAAAATAGCGAAACGTGATAAGCGAAATATAACAAAGGAGCAGGGACCATCCACATAATAAAGTTGTGAGAACTAACCTTTTATTTGGGGAATAACCAAAAAACCTTTTGTTTAAGAGGAACGGGACAAGAGCCGTTAAAAGAGTATTTACTAGGCCAAAAATAACCGTTTCGCCCCCCATTAAGATGCGTGCGCCAAGTAGGGTCGTTACAACCATCCCTCCCGCAACTGGACCTGCGTAAAGAAAGGCTAGTATAAGAGGAACATAGCGGAGGTCCCAATCAAATCCATAGTTCGAATACGAAAAAATCATACAAGTAAGTGCAGCAATGCTTTGAAGCAAACCACATAAGATTGGATAATTAATTTTGCGCTTATTTTCAATTAGTATGCTTAAAAGTAGGACAGGTGCTAATGAAATTAATACATTCAAAAGAAGTTTTTCTGCAAGCATCGTTATTCCTCCAGGACAATACATCTATATCCCTAAAAATACGACAAAAATCGTCTTTTTCCTTTAAAAAATCACAGGTTTTTTCTTTTTTAGTGTACATTCCTTCCGTACCCTATTTGTAAAATAGCACACGTTATTGTGTGCTATTCACATCTATCGAGTTTTCCCCGTGAAACTCCCATAATAAACATAACATTTTCGGTCTTCGTCAATTTCCCTTGAATCAAGGGCGAATTCTAGGAACCTTCCGTCTTTCTGAATGTAAATAATATCGGAGTGAAGGACAACCAAAACTTCTTCATGATTCCAAACATCTTTTTTCTCGATCAGGACGGACCTGTTTCTC
Organism: Bacillus sp. ISL-77; assembly: GCF_018613105.1. Classification (NCBI taxonomy): domain Bacteria; kingdom Bacillati; phylum Bacillota; class Bacilli; order Caryophanales; family Bacillaceae; genus Bacillus; species Bacillus sp. ISL-77. The sequence goes on along the minus strand of NZ_JAGGQY010000036.1, from coordinate 170,694 downwards.
TGAAGCTCTCTAACTTCAAAACCAATATGGGAATACTGTTCTTCAGTTATGTCGTCATAGGATGACTTTTCCTTTTTCACGTAAAGGACAGCCGTCCCGTCTGGATCTTTGGCTGTGGCCGTTACCACATACGTTTCGGATTCTTTGACGAAGTATTCACATGTCATTCTTGCTACTGCCTCACTAACTGTTAAATCTAAATAGCTCCAAAGGGCAGGAAACCTTTGATATTTATCATCCAATCGATATTCCAACCTCAAATTTCATCCCTCTTTCATTTTTTCTTTCATTTTACCATTGTTTTCCTTAGGTTTACTTTTATAATTAAAATATAAATTCAATAAGGAGCGTGAAACGGTGAAGAAAACCCAATGGTTAGTGACTGGTGTTATCACTTCCCTCATAGCCGGAACACTTTCTGCCTGTTCAGACGACCGCCCCCCAAAGCCCGATGACAGCAGGTGCCGAGACTGGGACTGGGATGATGACCAAGGGGTATGGCAATGTGATGATACCCACTCGTCTCATTATGGTCATTTTTTTTACGGGGGAAGCTATTATGGAAATAAATCATCACTCTTGAAATCCTCCTCTTACAAGTCATACAAATCCTCTTCAAGCTTTAAAGGAGGATTCGGCAGTGGTTCAAAGGGTGGATTTGGAGGTTAGAAATGTCGAATTATTCAACGAATCGAAAGGTGTTTTATTCGCAATTCCCAACCTTTTGGTCAGATTTATACGAGAACGAATATAGTCTTTACCAAGTTTATTCGATAACGGAACATACATCCTGCCTTTTAAAAGAAGCAACAGAACGCATGGGTCACATTTTTTTCAAAACCGCCCGCCTGTTACGGAGTCTTACTGATGAACAACTCCTTGAACTTGGGTATCCACCTGTAAGTCTTCCATTTTTAAGGTTGAAAAACTTCTCCCCTGAAACCATTATCGCTCGGTTCGATTTTGTGTTGACCGCGGATGGATTCAAATTAATTGAATTCAATAGTGATACACCGACTTTTATTGTGGAATGTTTTCATATGAACGGAATGGTTTGTTCTGAGTTTGGTTACTTGGATCCAAATGAAGGAGGGGAACTCCTGCTTTCTTCCGGTATTACACGCGCAGTAATCGAAGCATCAAAAGGAAAAAGGAAGGCTAACATTGTGTTCACAGCCCACTCTGATCATATCGAAGACTGGAATACCATTAAATATTTAAGCAAGTTATGTCAGGTTCAAAATCGGATCGTTCCATTGTCCACTCTTCGGATTATAGACGGTACTCTTGTCGACGATGAGGGTATACCTATTGATGTGTTGTACCGCCAAACCTATCCTCTTGAACATTTGGTTGACGATCAGGATCCTATAACAGGTGACCCGGTTGGAATCGAATTATTGCAACTAGTCAAAGAAGGCCAACTCTCTATTTTAAATCCTGTCTCAGCCTTTTTGTTGCAGCCGAAATCCATTCAATGTTTAATTTGGGGATTAGCAGAACAGGGAGCATTTTATACAAAAGAAGAGCAAGGGTGGATTATGAAATATATGCTGCCTACCTATCTTGAAGCAGATGCATTTAAGGGACAGCTTGACTATGTTCAAAAACCATCCTTCGGCAGAGAAGGAGATACGGTGACAATTTGGGATCAACACTCCAATATTACCGCTCAAAATTCCTTTCAAACCTATAAAGAGGAAGTTTCGGTCTTTCAACAGTACGTCCCTCTCCCTACTGTTTCATTGGAAACAGAAAAGGGAATCGAGGTACTTTCATTAGTATTCGGATCTTTTCTCATTGCCGGAAAGGCCGGAGGTATCGGCATTCGGGCAGGTGGAAAAATCACTGGCAACGATTCTTATTTCTTACCAGTGGGTATAAAAAACAAGGGGGAATGGAAATGACGAATTTCTTATTATATTTAGCAGTTTCACTTGGTCTTTTATTCGTAGGACTGTTTCTTATGGAAGTAACAACAAAGGTCAAAGAGTTTTCCTTAATGGCAAAAGGAAATAAGGCAGCAAGCTATGTCCTTGGGGGAAGGCTTCTAGGTCTTGCCATTGTTTTGTATTCTACTGCTGCCAATTCTATTTCTCTTACGGATATGGCCATATGGGGTGCAATCGGAATTGTGGCTCAAATTGTGGTTTTTTACCTGGCTGAATGGCTTACACCTCGTTTTAACGTCAGTCAAAGCATCGAGGAAGATAACCAGGCAGTCGGCCTTTTTCTAATGCTGCTGTCGGTTTCCATCGGTATCGTCATTGCTGGGTGTTTAACATATTAAAAAAAGCGCAAGCGCCTTGCACAGGGGCTTATGACCCCGAGCCCCTAGGCGCTGGAGCTAGATTGAAAAAAACGCATCTCGAGATGCGTTTTTTTATAATGATTTATATGTATTTTTATCGCATATCACAAACAATCGAGCCTCTTTCGATAGAGGTTCATTCCACTTTTTCAATATATTTAGATCACTCCGGTCCGCAATGAGCTGGGCCCCTTTTTTCTTTAAGTGCTCGTAAGCATCTCCGTATGTTTTCCAGTCGGATTTAACTTCAACTTCCCATAAATCACTGCCCCCGTCTCCATCCTTTCGGCTTAATAACTGAGTAAAAAGATGACTTGCCCCTTTTGTCTGCGCCGATTTTGCCATCAGGTTGGACACCGATTCATGAGAAAGGATAAATTCATCAATTTTGACATGTTTAAAATTGCCGACATGCTTTTCATTTAGAATTTCTGCAATCGTATAAATATTTTTTTCCGTACCTTCATCATAGCGCTCGATGGAGGAAGCGGTTAATAGCGTTTTACCATCTGCTAAATCTGGGTTGTCGATCCCATCTGGGGCAAAGAGCAAGACTGCTTTTGATCTTTCAATTTTTGCTCTTTTCAATGTTTCTTCATCTGTGGGGCTCCCCTGGATATATAAAAACCGCTCATGTTCATATGGTGTCTTCTCTAATTCATCAATTAGTACGATTTCTGTTTTTTCATCTCCAATAAACAGCTCTTTTATCGTGTTTTTGCTTTTGGCAGTCCAGCCGATAATAACGTAATGATTTTCTCCTTTAAAAGACATTCTTCCTTCCTCCTTCATCCGTTTGTAGCGTGACACAGCATCGACGATCATCCCTATAACCGTACCAAAAAGCCCGATGCCAGCAGTATAGACGATTACCATCGCCCAAACTCTCCCCAACATTGTCGTCGGATACACATCTCCGTAGCCAACCGTGGTCATCGTGGTAAGAATCCACCAAATAGCGTGGAAAGTATTTCCAAATGTTTCAGGCTCTAGTATTCTCATAACCTCAGCGTTTATAAAAATATAAAATGTCGTAAATAACAGCACCGTACGATACCGATACTTAGCTGCTGTAAGAAACAACCTTCGAAAAAGTATCATGGATAAACCTCCATTCTCTCACTCCCGTTATAAGAGTTTATAGAATAATATTTCTGCTATATCTTTGGTTATTCCTCTAAAGAAAATAGTTTTATTATTATTGTTGACAAATAGGCACCAGTCCTGTAATATTAATATTTGTGCTTCACATTTAATTGTAACTTGTAAAAGATAAGATAACGCAAAGTAAGAATTTTTCTGGCATTCTGCTTATGTTTTAAAATTAAAACTTATTCACACTGGATCGGCTTCGGAGCCGTTAGGATGTAAGAGAGGTAGGGCTTACGTCGTTTAGGTATAAAACCTACAGGTGGAAAAATAACCGCGGCAAACTTGTTTTTATAAACAATGATTATTATATAAGTTTTTACCTTGCGATTGCTAACAAGAAGTACAACCAATCACAAGTTACGATACGTATTCATTAAATGAATAAAACTAAGAAGGCAGAGGGATATTTCATTCCTCTGCCTTCGCCCATTTTAGAACATATTTACTAATTTTACTTCCAAAAAGTCCAAAACAAAAGGCCTGAATCGGTATCAGGCCTTTTTCATTTTATTTTTCGATAACAATCGCTTGTTTACCCATCTGCTCCCAAGCTTTAATAAAACTGGCGCGATTTAATTTCTGATTCTTTTCACCGTAAGGATTGTTAATATAAATATAATTTTCATCGTATCCTGTAATCGCTACACTATGTTCACTAAAGGTAATTTTGATTTGTCCTTGCGGGGTGTTCCACGTTTGAAAAACAGAAACTGGAGCAAAGCTGGACGTGGTAATGACCCAAACAGGAAGTCCTTGACCTACTTTTTCTAATACATCATCAAACGAATGATTTGTTAAATTAACTGCTTTATCACCGACATATTTTTGGGCGAGTTCTAATACGGGACCGTTATAAACTCCTAGTCCTGGTCCATGTGCCATATCGCCGACAAATCCGGCATTCGGATTACCCTTTTTACCGTTACTATAGTTTAACGGAACTGTTTTAATCTTTTCTGCTAACTCATTTTTAGTCACTTTTACACCGTGATAATTAAGAATCATCGCAAGGCTTGTTACCTCACAGCCGTTGTAAAGTATGGGTTGATCCATTTGATTTATTAATGGTACATCTAGGATGATACTATCTGGAATACTCGGTGCCTCTTTTGCGAGAAGTGCCACTATCCGGGTTTTTAATGGAGCGGCTTCGGTGACTTGTATCGCTTCTTGACGATCAAACTTTACAGCTAAAATCGTTTTAGCACTAATAAATAGTAGTAAGACAACTAGAATTGCAATTAGTATTTTTTTCATATATGAATATACCATTCCTTGTAATAGACTTTGCTGAATGACAATTGGTAATAGTAATATACTACTATATTACCTTACTAAAAAACAATAAAGGAAAGAATTTTCCAATTAATGATAATCTTTAAAGCTTAAGTTTTCCTTAAAAAATTCCCTTTAGTGGTTTGCACTAAAGGGAATAGGTTAAATTCGTACCTTATTATGGTTAATTTTTCGAATTACTTGATTGATTACTTCTGAAAAAACTAAGCCAAAGGCGATGGATCCTGCCAGCATGAGGACTTTTGCCGCCAATGCTATCGCTGAATTATAATCGTTCTCAACAAAATTCCGCATCGCATCATAGGCCAGACCTCCAGGCACAAGCGGAATAATTCCAGCTACACTAAAAATAATCACTGGCGTTTTATAGAACTTTGCTAATTGTTGACTGATGACAGCAATAAAAATGGTCGCAGCTAATGTTGCTAAAATGGCGTTATTTGAGTAGTCTTCTAGCAGGAAATAAATTAACCAGCCACCCATTCCTATCAGTCCGCACTTCACTAAGGATTCTTTCGGTGCATTAAATAGAATTCCAAAGGCACCTGTTGCAATTAAGCTTGTTAGTGCCTGAGCAAGAACAGCCACAATAAATACACCTCACTTCACATAAAAGATAATACGACCGCAATCCCTGTCCCAATCGCAAAGGCGGTTAGAAAAGCTTCCGCACCCTTTGATAACCCCGATACTAAGTGTCCCGCCATTAAATCTCTAATCGCATTGGTCACTAAGAGTCCAGGAACTAATGTCATCACCGAGCCAATAATAATTTTATCTAATTGCTGACCGACTCCAATTTTCACAAATAAAAATGAAAGCAATCCAATTACGAACGATGCTAAAAACTCCGAGAAAAACTTGATTGGGACAAAGCGATGAAAATATACAAAGCTTAGATAACCCATTCCGCCTGAAATCATCGCTGGAATAAAATCATTCCAGCCTCCCTCAAACATAATCATAAAACAACCGCTGGCGAGTGACGCAGCGGCCACTTGGAACCTAAAGGGAAACGTTAAATTAAGGGAGTCGATTTCCTTTAGATCTTCCATAGCTTCTTTTAGATTGACTTCTCCACCTGTAATTTTCCTTGAAATGCTATTCACCATAGAGACTTTTTTCAAGTCTGTTGACCGCTCCGATATTCTAATAAGCTTGGTCTTCGTTGGCTCTGTTCCTTCTGCTGAAAAAATAATTCCGGTTGGAGTTACGTAGCTATGAGTACTTTCTATACCAAAGGCCGCGGCAATACGCATCATCGTATCTTCTACCCGATAGGTCTCCCCGCCGCTTTGAAGCATGATTTTCCCCGCTAATAAGCAGACCTCCATAACTTCATATGTTTGTTCCACTTGTTTTTCCATTTATTTCACCACACACAATTCTCCATTTTTACTTAGTTTAAATTAAAACAAACGTTTAATCAAAGTTGACTTGTAGTTTGCATGATTTCCTTTTAACGGAATAGGAAAAAATCCAATATTTTATAAATATGATAAATGTTATCAATTATTTCTATACAACATATGTAAACTTGTTATATAATATTATATAATGATCTATTGTATCGAAAGGAATTTTGTCGATGAAATTAAACAATTCAATTTCAACACCTTTATATGACCAATTAAAACAAATACTGAAGGAGTCCATTGATCAAGGAGTTTATAAATCAGGGGAAAGACTTCCGAATGAAACGGAATTATGTGAGTTATATGGCGTTAGCCGAATAACCGTAAGACGGGCGATTCAGGATTTAGCAGATGAGGGTTTTTTAGAGCGAAAGCAAGGGAAGGGAACTTTTGTAACGCGAACCAAAATTGCCCGAGAATTGGTTTCTATAGATGGATTCTCAGATTTTAGTAAACAAATTGGCAAAAATCCTTCTAAGCGTATTCTTGCCTGTGAAGAAATGAAAGCTACTCCGGAAATTGCCGAAGCACTTCAAATTGCCATTGATTTACCTGTCTTAAAGTTGGTCCGGATCATGTCAATCGATCAACAGCCTTTTACACTAGATATCGCCCATTACTCGTTAGAACGCTTTCCCGATTTGACTGCACGATTCACAGAACATGCATCAACCTATGAAGTTTTGAAAAATATTTACCACATCAATATCAATTCTGGAAAAAGCAAAAAAATAATTACAGTTACTCCTGCTTCAAAATTTGAAGCGGAACATTTGGACTGCGAAATTGGTGAAACACTTTTTAATATTGATAAAACCGTTTACGATGAAACAGGTGTTCCAATTCATATTTCAAATTTCAAAACACAAACCCAATTGATTGCCCTTACCATAACAACTTAAAAATAAAAGGAATGAATGGGTATCCCTTTCATTCCTTTTTATCTTAGAAAGTTAATTGTTTACCATAACCAAATGCACCATTCACTTCACATGTTCTTGCTGCAATTTTTGCCGCAGCCTTCAATGATTCTTCAAGGGTAACCCCATTAAAGTGGTTGGTTAAAAAACCAGCAATGAAAGAATCCCCTGCACCTAAAGTATCAATCACATTTGCTTCTTCAATTCCCTGTTCGTATCGTTTGTTATCATGAGACATAATTACGCCCTTTGAACCTCTAGTGATAATGATAAACGGTGTTCCAAAACCATGTATCTTAAGGAAGATCTCTTCTAGTTCAATTTCTGTAAAATCACTTCCTGAAATAAACGCATACTGGATATGAGGGCAAACCTTTTCTAATAGTTCAGATGTAAAATGATTAGAGAAATCATAGGAAACGGGTAATTGTTGTTTAAGCAATGGCAATTCTTCCTCTAAATGACTATATATACTGGTATGTATCACATCAAACGTTTTAATGTATTCATAGTCATCTACTGATAGATTTAGCTTTAGTTTAGCCTGAACACCGCCTTTATTTGATTTAATAAAGATTCGGTCCCCTTCCACATTTAGATCAACATAAGCCTTTCCACTTTCCCCAACCGCTCTTCGAACGTGACTAGTATCTATTAAGTTCTTGTTTAAAGAATCTAAGATATGATCCCCTTCAACATCCGTTCCAACAATACCTATAAATGCCGCGGACTCCGCTCCACTTTGTTTAGCTAAAACAGCAACATTTAAAGCATTTCCACCTGGAAACATTTCATTACGATCCTGGTAGATGTCAACAACATTATCGCCTATTCCAATAATATTCATATTTCCCCACTCCTTCTTATCCTTTTACACTTCCTGATGATAAACCTCTAATAAAATACTTCTGCATGAACATAAATAAGAGAATAATCGGCAGAGCTGAAATCATTAAGCCTGCCATCAGAACTCCCCAATTGGTTTGAAGGGCATCCCGAAATTGCATCAATCCGGCAGGAATGGTTTTTAATGCATCAGAATCAACAAAGATTAACGCAAACATAAACTCATTCCAAGTATAATAAGCAGTTAACACAACACCAGTTAGTAAAATCGGTTTATTTAACGGAACAAAGATTTTTGTAAAAATGGTCCACGTATTACAGCCGTCCAAAAAGGCAGACTCCTCTAATTCCTTCGGTACCTCTAGAAAAGCAGCTCTGATCAGTAGGATGGTGATTGGAATTCGATAAGCAACATAGGGAAAGATCATTGCAAAATACGTATCATGAATTCCTAATAATTGAATGAGCTTGTATAGCGGGACTAAACTAACTTGTGGGGAGAGCATCATTCCTCCCATACAGAAAACTAATAGGATGTTCTTCCCTTTAAATTCAAACCTAGATAAACTGTAGGCTCCGAGTGCACTTATTAATACTGTTAGGAAGCAGGTAGTCGCTGTAACAATTAAACTATTAACAAAATATCCAGAAATCCCTGTGTTCCATGCCTCAGTATAATTGGAAAACAGCCATTCTTTTGGTAAAGCCCAGCTGCTGGAGAAAATCTCTGGAGTGGACTTAAATGAGTTAATTACCATCCAAAAAAGCGGATAAGCAATCACTACAAAATACAAGATCAGGATTGTAAAAATTGGCAGACTTTTAACAACATTCTTTTGCTTCCTATTTTTCTTTGTGATTGGGATCGAATGATGGTAGTCCATTACTTTGCTTGTCTCCACTCTAAACATCCTTTCCTGTTTTAAATAGCTTCAGCTGAACCAAGGAAACAATTAAGGTAATGATTAAAATCACAGTGGCAACTGCCGAAGCATAACCCATTTGGTCTTTACCGAAAGCTGAATGGTAGAGTAACGTTCCTAAAACTTCACTGGAATTACCAGGTCCGCCGCCTGTCAAAATATACGGTTCATTAAAGACGGTAAATGCACCGGTTAAGGTAATAAGTGTCGTAACGAAGAACATCTCTTTTACTTGTGGAACGGTGATTGAAAAGAATTTACGAATTTTCCCTGCCCCATCAATCTCTGCTGCCTCATACAATTCTTGGGGGATATTTTGAATCGCGACAATAAATAACATCATAATGTAACCAATACTTTGCCACTGTGACACAGCAATAACAGCGAAGATAGCGGTTTCAGATTCTCCCAGCCAAGCCCTAGTTAAATTTTCAAGTCCTAACATATTTAATAGCCCATTTAAAATTCCGATATCCGGGTTATAAACAAATGTAAACAGTAAAGCGATGACAGTCATCGAGATGACAACTGGAAGGAAAAATACGGTACGGAACAATCCACTAATGAATCGTGTTAGCGGATCTTCAAGTATAGCCGCTAGAATAAGTCCGCCAAATACCTGAAAAATAATCGAGATCACTGCATACCAGAGATTATTTTTTAAAGCTATATAAAAAACTTCATCTTTAAAAAGATTAAGAAAATTTTCAAAGCCAACAAATGTTTTTTCTACTGAAAAAGCAGAGAAATCATAGAAACTATAAAAAAAGTTTTCAACAATTGGATAGTAAACAAAAAGGGCCATAAAGATTAAGCAAGGTGCAATATATAGGTATGGTAACCACTTGTTTGTATTTTGCATAATAACTCCCCTTTTTTTAACAGGCGTATCTTTGGAAAAAAGGTGGTCAACTTGCAACCACCTTTTCTGGGTTCCTATTTTTTTGCAGACGCCTTAACTTCTTTTGCTGCTGCTCTGACATCCTTCATTACATCTTCTGGACTTTTCTTGCCGTCCAACATTAGCTGTGTTCCATTTAAATAAGCATCAACTATTTTAATATCAACAGCTGTATCAAACCATAAGTACGTTTGTTCAGCATTAACAATTAAATTGATGGCATCCTGTTGAAGCTTGGATGCATTTTCATCGGTTGTTGTTCCTTTAACCGCACTGTACTCACTTACTTCTTTTAACTGCTCTGTACCTTTTTCCTTCGAAGTTAAGAATTTGACAAATTCCATTGCTTCCTTCGGATGTTTTGTTTTCGAAGAAATCATGATTCCTTCAGGTGCTGCTGTGATGGAGTTGGCATTTCCTTCTCCACCTTCCACACCTGGTACATTAAACACACCTAAATCCTCTTTTAAAGATGGTTCAATAAGCCCGATTTCTGCAAGCTGGAAGAAGCCGATCGCTGCTTTTCCACTGTTAAATAACTCACGTGAATATTCATGGTCTACAGAGTTAACTCCTTTATTAAAGTACGGCTTCAGTTCCATGAATTTCTCTAATGCTTTAACATAACCTGGATGCGAGTAATCACCTTCAGGATTTTTGGGATCATAATCTTTATCAAGAACATCCTGTGGCACCATCAATTGATTCAATGTTCCAATATAATGGGAAATCGTCCATGGTGCTTTACTTCCAAATGTAATTGGAGTAAGTCCTGCGGCCTTTACCTTTTTAGAGACGTCAATTAGTTGGGACCAAGTGGTCGGAACTTCAAGATTTAAATCTTTGAAAATTTTCTTATTGTAAAAGAATGCCTTCCCGTCAGTCGACCACGGAATACCGTAAATTTTACTATCTAATGTGAAGGCGTTAAACTGGGAAGCAATGATTTGGTCCGACCAAGCCTTATCCTCTGCAACATACTTCGATAGATCTAGCGATTGTCCCTGACGTGCAAAGTTATAAGCAAATTCTCCGCTCCAAGAAAAGAAAACATCTGGAGGGGTGCTTGAACCTAAGACAACTCGAATCTTTTCTTTATATGAGTCGTTCAAGACGGCTTCCGTTTTAATTTTAATATTGGGATGGGCCTTCTCAAACTCTTTTACTGCCTTTTCAAAATATTGCTTTTTAGGTTGATTCGGCCAGCGGTGGAAGAATTTAAGTTCAACCACATCTTTTCCATTCGTTGAACTAGAACTCTTAGAACAGCCAGCAAAAAACGATAGAAAAAGGATAGAAATAATACTTAAAATTAATAACTTCTTCATTAAGCTTCCCCTCCAGAAAGGAATACATATCTATGATTATTGCAGTATATTGGTTATTTCATCTTGGTTTAGTATTCAACTGTCCACATATATCTTCTTTTTGATAGCGGATGATTTCGTGCTTCTGCTAACTGATCCGCATATTTTCTTAATACGTAATTTAAAACTAATGGGGCAATGTATCCTTGTACTTCCTCTGCAACCCCAGTGAAATCGAAGTCTTTTGCATCAAGGACAACCAACTTCTTGCCATAACGCTTAGAGAATTCTAATGCTCTTTCTTCTAAATGTCTTGTTTCGTCCAAGCCTAGCAGGATAATAAAAGGTGTTTCTTCATCAATAATTTCAAATGGTCCGTGGAAGTATTCTCCGGCGTGAATGGCGTGTGAGTGAACCCATTGCATTTCCATGAGGATACAAATTGCATAAGAGTAGGCAACACCATAATTTGCTCCGCTTGCCATTGTATAAATAATTTTTTCATCTTTATACTGTTGTCCAAAAGCCTCTGCCTTTGTTTGGTAGAGTGCAGCAGCTTTTTCGTAAACATTTTGTAAGTTCTCAAGACTTTCTTCTACTAAACTAGCTTTTTCGTTATTTTCAACAACTTTTAGTACACCAAACACTAGTTGATATAGTACTGAATAATTGGTTGTGAAAGCGCTTGCTTTTTCGCCCCATTGATACTTCAATACAACATCAGAAGCTTGTGCCAATGGTGATCCTTCCTCATTGGTTAAAGAAACCGCCAATGCCCCTTTTGCTCTAGCAAATTTTGCTGCCTCCACTGTTTCAGGTGTTGTTCCTGAGTGCGAGCACAAAATAACCAGGGAATTACTTCCAAGTTTTGCATGATTGCGATGGATAAATTCATTTGCACTAAAAAGATGGGCATCAAGAACTTTTGCTTCGCGGTCAATTACATACTTGCTTGGATACATAATGGCAGAAGATCCTCCACATGCTACAAAGAAAACATTGGAAATATTTCTTTTTTCTACCTCTGCTAATGCTTGTTGCACTTGATTTTTCACGTCAATTACTAATTCAGTCGTCATTTTGTTGCCTCCCTGATAAAATATTTTAGTGAATGAACACTAGTAAACTCTTTAAACAACATACAACTTTATATAACGTTATATGTTGTTATATATAAATTACTATACTTTTAAACTCTAGTCAATTGAATTTTCAGAAAAATGAAACGACATTTCTCGACAAAAAGCAAAATAGCCAGGGTTCTTCCCTGGCTTCTTTTTCTCGTTACTCCCCTATATTGTTTTCAAACCACTCTTGGAGCTCTTTCAATGAGTTAAACGTAAAAATCTCCTCGCCATTTTGCCCATTGTCAAACCCAGTGTTACCTCTTAAGGTAATTTGTCCTTCATCCTCAGAAATTAAGATAGCATAGGGATGATTAACATTTATATACCTTGAATCTAAATCGGTATCTACCCAATTCTTACTTCTCAGAAATGCTTCATAATGTTCCATTAAGATCCCTCCTATCTCTAAATATTGTTCCTCAAAACTTACTTATATTTGTAGATTTTACTCTGGTTTTTCAAAAAAAATAAACCTATCCGCAAAATGGATAGGTTGATCATAGTTCAATTATTTTTGTTTATAATACGTAATTGCTAATGCAAAGGCCAAGACGGTTCCTTTAACAATATCCATCGCATAATATGGGACGGACATCATCACGAGTCCGTTTTGGAGAATCCCGATCAGGACGGCTCCAACAAATGTTCCAAACGCGTTGGCCTTTCCAGCCCCAAGTACTGAAAATCCAATATAGGCAGCGGCAACTGAATCCATTAAATAGGGAGCACCCGAGTTAATTTCTGATGTCAAAACCCTTGAAGCGAGCACAATCCCGCCAATGGAGGCAAACAGAGCCGAAAGCAAATACGCTGCCACTTTATATTTATTAACTGGGATACCTGATAGTCTCGCCGCTTCTTTGTTACCACCGATCACATACATATATCGACCATGCTTTGTATAGTTCAAAAAGATATGCACGAGGATCACAGTCGCAGCCATAATGATAATAATCCACGGCACTTCTCCGATTTTTGCAAAAAAAGGACTGATCAGACCCGATGCCATCGAGCCATCAGGCATAACCATGTTTTGTGAAACAGTGGCCCCTTTTGTATACGTCAATGCTGTCCCTTGAATAATAAACATCGTAGCGAGTGTCATCAGCATATCTGGAATTCTTAATTTCACAATCATGAATGAGTTTATTGCTCCTACTACTAAGGAAGCACAAATCGCAGAAATGACCGCTACCAATGTGTTTTGTGAAAACCAAACAAACATCGAAATGACAATGGCGTTTGATAAGGAAGCGACCGATCCCACCGATAAATCAAAACCATCGACAGACAATGAAATCGTAATACCGATAGCGATAATCGTTACAATGGAGATCGAACGTAAGATATTGATGATATTACTGCCCTGAATAAAAGTAGGATTAGCCACTGAAAAAATAATAATAAGTGCAAGAATCGTAATAATCGTCCCATATTTATATAAAAATCGAAATAACTCAAAGACTCTTTTTGCCGGGGCTACTTGATTCTTTGCTTCAATATTTGCCTCCATTTTACCTGCCCCCTGTTGAATAAAATAATAGTTCTTCTTCGTTCGTTTCTCTCGTTTCAATTTCCTTTACGGACCTACCGTCGTATAAAACATAGACCCGATCAGTAATCCCAATAATCTCCGAAAGCTCTGAAGAAGCATAAATAATTGCTTTACCCCGGTTCGCTAGTTCTGCGATTAACTCAAAGATATCCTTCTTTGCGCCAACATCGACGCCTTTGGTTGGTTCGTCAAAAATATATACATCTGCTTCAGCTACGAGCCACTTTCCGATTGCGACCTTTTGCTGATTCCCTCCGGAAAGATTCTGTACCTTGGTTTCTTCGGAAGGTGTCTTAATTCCGAGGCGACGGATCAACTGCTTTGCCGTTTCTTTTTCTTTTTTTCGATCTAAAAAGCTTAATCTCTTTGAAAATTCACCTAAATTAGCAGCTGTTAAATTGGTTTCTACTGATTCAAGAACTAGGATTCCTTCCTTTCTCCGTTCTTCTGGAACTAGAGCAATTCCCTTTTTAACCGCATGATAGGGACTCTTTAATTTTAAATTATTGCCATGAAGAAAGATGTCTCCCCCCGTTAATTTCTCAGAGCCAAATAACGCCTTACACAATTCTGTTTTTCCAGCACCGACAAGACCGGCAATTCCAATGATTTCCCCTGCTTTAACATGAATATGTAAATCTTTAATTTTCTCTCTATCTGAAAGTCCTTTTACTTCAAGGATCGTTTTTCCAATAGACGTATTCTTCTCTGGGAACTGTTCCTCTAATTTTTGACCCAGCATATGCTCCACCACTTTGTTGATAGTCGTATCAGTAACTCGCTCTTTTGCAACAAATTCACCGTTTCTCATCACAGTAACTTCATCACAGACTTCAAAAATTTCTGGCAAGCGATGGGAAATAAAGATAACACCTACATTTTGCTTTTTTAAATCACGGACAATCCGGAATAGTTCCGTCGTTTCAGTATGACTCAATGGTGCTGTCGGCTCGTCTAAAATAAGAAACTTACATTGATTTGAAACAGCCCTAGCGATTAAGATCATTTGTTTTTCCGCTAACGTTAACTCACTTACAAGCTTCTTCGTCGGAAGCATAATGTTCATACTTGCTAGTATTTCATCCGCCTTTTGATGAAGGTCCTTCCATTTCATCCATTGCTTTTTCCCCATGTTATGGACTGTATCAAGGAGCATAATATTTTCGGCGACAGTTAAATATGGAATGAGAGCCGTATCTACTTCTTGATAAACGATTTGTATTCCTGTGTCCTGGGCATTTTTCGGAGAACGAATCTTCAGTTTTTTCCCATCTAACCTTATTTCACCGGTATAGTGGTCATAAGCACCCGCGAGAACCTTCATTAACGTTGATTTCCCTGCCCCATTTGCCCCAATCAAAGCTTGGATTTCTCCCGTTTCCATCGAAAAGTCGACCTGATTCAATGCCTTCACACCAGGAAACTCTATTGAGATGTTTTTCATCTCCAAAGTTGATCTCATCAAAATCATCCCCCGTAAGCAAACACTCTCTTCATCTATTGAAAAAGAGAGTGTCTAGTTATATGCTGACTATTCTTTATAATGCTTCTTTAACGTCTTTATCCACTCTTCCTCAAATGCAGTCGATTGACCCCAGCCTGGGATAATTTTTGCCAGATTAACCATGTTTACAGGCTCTTTTGCTTTGAGAAGATTTTCTTGTGAAACAAGTGAAGCATCTAAATCAAAGGTCTGTGGTGTTTCTTCACCTGCAAGCTTTTTCGCGAGTATTCTCATATCAACAGCGCCGATAAGTTTCGGATCGACAGCTGCTGTGTATTTCCAAGCGCTGCCTTTTCTTTGAATTTCTTGCAGATCCGCATTGGAAACATCGATTCCATAAATCTTCACTTCTTCACGTCCCGCTTCTTTCAAAGCTCGTGCTGCACCGATTGCAAATGCATCCCAAGTAGCAAATATGGCATCCAGTTTGCCTTTTGGATATTTATTTAACATGGCTGCAACTGCGTTTTGTGTTTGTACACTTGTATCTGCCGCAGCCACACCAAAGCGTTCCACTTCTTTAATTTCAGGATTTTTTGAAAGGACTTCTTGATAAACCTTATTACGTCTAACCATTGCAGGGAAACCGTCGACCCATAGGTAGGCAATATTTGCTTTACCCTTTGTATTCTTTACGAGTTGATCAAGGGCTAAAGTTGCTAAGGCTTCATCATCCTGTGAAGTAAGCGTTACTCCATCAAGCTTCGCAATATTTGGATTGGAGTCAAATGTAACTACACTTTTTCCTTTTTCAACTATCTTTTTTACATCATTAACAGTCGCATCATCGTCACCATGAGAAATGATAAATCCATCATAATCCTGGTCTAATGCCTGATTAATAGCATCATGGAACTTAGCTGTGTCACCATTTGCGGTAAACACGTCCACTTGAAAACCTAGGGCTTCTCCCTCTTCTTTTGCACCTGCTAAGAATTGGGCAGTATGATCATCACCGCCAATTTTACGGATAACCTTGATTTTTAACGGATCACCACTTGTAAACTTTTCAGATACACCTTCAAGTGAAACCTTTTTATGAGCGCTTTCTTGTTTTTTTTCTCCCTCAGAAGCACAGCCTGTGAGTAAGAGTGTTGCTGCTAATGCTGATACGAGTGTACATTTAAAGATATTTCTTTTCATGATTAAAGCTCCCCCTTTTAGATTCTTATCAATACTCCATTACTCCGATTGGAAAGGTTTGTTTTTATATAAAAATAAAAAACCCCTCCAGAAAAGAGAGGTTTCATCACAAATTAAGGGACTACTCCTCTCTTATCTTTCAAAACAATAAATTGTTTTGCAGGATTTAGCACCAATTCCAAACGGAACGGTTGCTGGGCGTCATCGGGCCAGTCCCTCTGCCACTCTTGATAAGAGAACGTATTATTCATTTAAAGTAATAAATTAGATTTTAGTCTCCTATTAACAAGTTGTCAATAGTGTTTTGAATATTTCTAATATAGTTATTATTCCCAATCTGTCAAGCCCTTTGAATATAAGTAATTGTATTTCCCAATTTTATATAAAGGGGATATCTCTTTAAAATTGTCAGAAATTTCGGTATGATAATATTTAGAGAACCGAAATACACTCTAGAAAGAAGTGTTATTTATAGTGATTCAACAGGAACGAGCAAAACGTAATTTAATCATCATGTGGTTTGCGAATTTCTTTGTCGCCGGAAGTATGACGATGGTTATGCCGTTCATCTCGTTGTACATTGAGACATTTGGAGATTTCTCGGAAAAATATGTCCAACATTGGTCAGGGTTCACGTTTGGGATTACGTTTGTTTCTGCCTTCCTCTTTTCCCCGATTTGGGGTAAAATTGGCGACCGCTATGGAAGAAAAAAAATCCTCATCATTTCCGGATTAGGGATGGGCATATCCATTTTTCTCATGAGCTTTGTCCATTCCGTTTGGCAGTTATTACTCCTCAGGTTTTTTATGGGATTCTTTTCAGGTTTTATCCCGATGTCACAAGCCTTTATCTCTACGCAAACGCCAAAGGAGATTGCGGGACGCGTACTTGGAACATTGCAAACAGGCAGTATTACAGGTTCTTTATTAGGACCTATGTTAGGTGGAATACTTGCAGATTCGCTTGGCTACTCCACTACCTTTAAGTGGACATCGATTTCCATTTTCATCTCTGCTCTTCTCGTCATCACCACAAAGGAATTTATGATTGAAGCGATAAAAGGAACTAAAGCCCACTATTCAAGCCGAGAAGTGGCTAAACATATTATCCGCAATCCGGTACTATTAACTGTTTTACTCATCTCTGCCCTTGTCCAGATCGCCCATTTCAGCATCCAGCCAATTTTGTCTCTATTCGTTAGCGACTTGCATGGACCAACCAATGTTGCCTTTTATTCCGGGATTGCCTTTTCTGCAGCTGGACTTGGAAATTTACTGATGTCACGAAATTGGGGGAAAATTGCTGATAAGTACGGCTATTTTAAAATTCTTATTATTCTTCTTTTCTTAGCAGGAATTGTCTACCTGCCAGGTGCAGCTGTTTCGAACTTTTGGCAGCTGGTTATCATCCGTATTGCTCTGGGTGTCACGATTGGCGGGATAATTCCTGTTCGGGTGGCATACATTCGTCAGGAAGCACCGATTACAATGCAAGGCGAAGTTCTTGGCTACAATACGAGTTTAAGGTTTCTTGGAAATATTATCGGTCCAATGTTGGGCGGATTTATATCTGGTTACTTTGGATTCTCTGCTGTGTTTATCTGCACCAGTGCGTTATTGATACTAAGTGGGATCATATTGTATGTTTCCATGCAACGCCATCCAAAACTGGTGAAACATACGGTTTAAAATCCTAACGATCTGCAAAGCAAAAGGCCCTTCTGTTGGACCTTTTGTTTTGTTTATATTTTTATTTGATTATGTTGTTTGATGAAGTCTAAATCTTGATAATAGCTATTTTTCACTAAAATATTTGGACCAAGACATTTGACCTCAGGGCAATGACAACTTAATTCCTTTGCAATGGATGAATTCTGCCAGGTTTCATAAGCATTTAAAAGATTTGTAGTTTGAATGTTTCCTAGTGGCGGTGTATCGCCGAAGTCAGTCACAATTATATCTCCATTAAAAATATTAACATTCAGTCGTGAACGGCCATCAGGATCGTTCCTGACTGTTACATTATTACTTTTATATAAACGCTGTAAGAGAGCTAAATCCTCCTGTTCACTGCTGCATGCATAAAATGGGAGTGTACCAAATAACATCCACACCTTTTCATCTCTTATATCCAGTAAATGATGAATCGCTTCACGAATTTCATGTAGTGATAAGGTTTCAAGATTGCTAGCGAAGTCACTAGGATACATTGGATGAACTTCATGACGTTGACAAAGCATTTCATCGACGATTTGACGGTGAATCTTTTCCAGATGCGGAAGTGTACGTTTGTTTATCATTGTTTCGGCGGAAACCGTCACCCCTGCTTTAACCAACTCACGACTATTGTCTATCATTCTTTTAAAATATTTTTCCCGTTGTTCATATTCTGGCTTACGGTCCATTCTTGCAAAGCCGCCCTCGACAAAATCATCGACCGTCCCCCAGTTATGAGAAATATGTAAAACATCTAAGTAAGGCACGATTAGATCATAACGATCTAATTCAAGGGTTAAATTAGAATTAATCTGCGTCCGTACTCCGCGCTCATGGGCATATTTTAAAATCGGTACAACATAATTTTTTACCGAGGATAAGGATAACATCGGTTCTCCTCCGGTAATGCTAAGTGATCGAAGCGTCGGGATTTCTTCTAATCTTTGTATGAGCAAATCAAGAGGAAGCGCCTGCGGATCCTTTGTTTGGAGTGTATAGCCTACCGCACAATGCTCACAACGCATATTACAAAGGGTCGTCGTGGTGAATTCAATATTGGTTAATTGAGGCTTTCCATATTGCTCAATATCTAAATAGGCTTCCCATGGATCATACGAAGGGGTAATTTTTTTCAATTTTGACATAATGACTCCTTAAAATCAGTCTTCAAAAAACTTCTCTATTATAACTGAATTACGGATGTTATTGCTATTTTTAACCATTACAAAAGTTTATGTTTTAAAAAATGTAATTATACTAAGCTTGTTTAATGAAAAATTTACCCACTAATACATAACTAAGCCCTTTTCGATTAAAAATAAACGGATAATATCTATTCGTGAATGGTGGTTATGACAAACATGGAAATGCAGCCTTTAGGAGAAGCCGAGAAACTCGCCCTAAAAAAGATGAAAATCTTTCGGCAAAGCATCCTCCGTTATATTTTACGGGCAGCGCTTGCCAGTATGTTTATTGGATTCGGGGTCATTGTAGCTTTTAAAACGGGGAATTTCTTTTATGTTAAAGATAACCCGTTCGCCTATCCGATGGCGGCACTTACCTTCGGGGCTGCCATCATTTTAATTGCCTATGGCGGTGGTGATTTGTTTACTGGAAATACGTTTTATTACACCTATGCCGCACTGCGCAAGAAAATGACCTGGATAGACGTCGTAAAACTATGGATTTGTAGTTACGCGGGAAACATTCTCGGTGCGGCGGTTTTTGCCTTTATTATTTTTACAACGGGACTTTATGAAAGTTCCGAGGTTAACGGCTTTTTACTTCATGTTGTGGAAATAAAGATGCAAGTTCCAATAACTGAGTTATTTTTCCGAGCAATCCTTTGTAATTGGCTTGTCTGCATGGCCTTTTTTCTTCCAATGGGGTTAAAAGGAGACGGACCGAAAATGTTTGCGATGATGCTGTTTGTCTTTTGTTTCTTTATTTCCGGGTATGAACATAGCATCGCTAATATGTGTACGTTTGCCATTGCCTTAGTTTTAAACCATCCAGGGACGATTTCGTGGGGTGGAGTGATTCACAATCTAGTGCCGGTAACGATTGGCAACCTGATTGGCGGCGCTGTTTTCATGGCGATGATGTACTATTATGCTAATAAGCCATTTTTAGATGAATATGATAAAGAACAGGGCAGCTAAGTTAGATTGCTGCCCTGTTCTTTTTATTAGGCGTGATATCGACAAATTCCCGGGGAAATATCAACAAGATAACAGGGATATCGACAACTATTAGGAATATTCTAAAAATATTGATAATTTTAATATTTCTCTGATGTGTGCCCTCTTTTTGCCAAACTATTTCTTTTTGCTAATAAAATAAACATAGGCTTTGATCATAAAATAGCTTACTTCCTCAGGAAGCAATTCCTTGATTGGTTTGAGGCGCTCACGGCCAGCTTCTGCCAAGGCTTTTTCCAGAAGCGGAATGTATTCATCAGGAATATGTTTTGAAAAATCAACTTCTAAACCTTGTTGCGCACATTGAAGCAAGTGGGTTTCCACCGTGCTGACAGCCAAATCCCTCTGTTCAGCAATTTCTGCTATCGAAAAATCACCCTGGTGTAATTTTAAGGTTTCCAAATGCGTATCGGTTACCCCAGCTTTTTTGGCAGGCTTCTTTGGAGCTTTCTCTACAGGTACCAACTCACTTTGATAGTCTACATTTGTTTCGCAGAAGGTACGGATAGCTTGAATAAATTCAAGCCCATATTTTTTAAGTTTCAGTTCCCCTACTCCACTTACTTGTAAAAAATCTTCCGTAGACTTCGGCAGTTTCGCACACATATCTTTTAAGGCAGCATCAGAAAAAATGACAAATGGTGGTACTTTTTCTAATTCGGCAATCTGCTTCCGCACTTCTCTTAACACTTCAAACAACGGATCATCCTTGGCCACTTGTTTCACCTGTACAGTTTCACGGCGATGGACCTGTTCTTTACCTAACAGAATATCTTTTCCTTTTGGTGAAACGAATAGGGTTGGAAATTGCCCTTGCTCGATCGCGATTAATTCTTGTGATATCAAGAATTCAATAAAGTCGCTGACATCCTTCGAACTCCTATCCTTCATGATTCCATAGGTTGGAAGTCTGTCAAAACCCATTTCTGTTACTTTTTTATTTTTCGATCCTGTTAACACTTGGGCTGTAATCGTTTTACCAAAGCGCTGCCCCATCCGAATGACGCAAGACATCACCATTTGGGCTTCCTTCGTTACATCGATGCTTGTCCTCGTATCCAAGCAGTTGCCGCATCTACCACAAGGCTCTGTTTCAGTTTCACCAAAATATTTTAAGATAAATTCCTGCAGACAGTTTTCGGTATGGCAATAATCGACCATTTGCTGGAGTTTAGCTAATTCTTGTGTGATTCGGCTTCGATCACTGGATTGATCAATTAAAAAACGCTGAATTTGCACATCCTGTGAGGAATGAAGCATGATACATTCACTCTTAAGACCATCCCTGCCCGCACGGCCCGCTTCCTGATAATAACTCTCCATATTTTTGGGCTGCTGATAGTGAATGACATATCGGATATTGCTTTTGTCTATACCCATCCCGAAGGCAGAGGTCGCCACCATCACAGTGGCATTATCTGCTAAGAATCGTTCCTGTTCACGGTTTCGCTCCACATCACCCATCCCTGCATGATAGCGGGCCGCCTTTATGTTTGCTTTCAGCAGTTTTTCATAAAGTTGGTCGACGTTCTTTCGAGTTGCTGCATAGATTATGCCTGCTTCTTTATCATTCTTTTTTAAATAGTCTCTGATAAACTTATCCCGATCCTGACCCTTGATAACGGTAAAGGATAGGTTTTCCCGCTCAAATCCAGTAATAATCGTATTCTCTTCATCAATGTTCAATAAATTGCAAATATCCTCACGTACTTTTGGTGTTGCTGTAGCAGTAAGTGCTAATACAATTGGCCTTTGCGGCAGGCTATTAATTAGTTGTTGAATATGGCGATAGCTTGGCCGAAAATCATGTCCCCATTGTGATATACAGTGGGCCTCGTCTACTGCTACTAATGGAATTTCCATGCTGTATAGGTCTTCAAGAAAATCTCGTGATTCCAAACGTTCCGGTGCAATATATAATAGCTTGTATTTTCCTGTGGCCGCTTCATGCATTCGCTTATTTGCTTCACCAAAACTTAACGAACTATTGATAAATGTTGCTGGAATACCGACTTGAATGAGGGCATCAACCTGGTCCTTCATTAAAGAAATCAGTGGGGAAATGACAATTGTGGTACCGGGTAAGACAAGTGCAGGAATTTGATAACAGATGGATTTCCCGCCACCCGTAGGCATAACAGTAATTGTGTTTTCGCCGGATAAAACGGAACGGATTGCCTGCTCTTGTCCTGTCCTGAAGGAGCTATAACCGAAGTGCGATTCTAGTAATGGCAATGCTTTTTCAAACAACATTTTTCCTCCTTTCAATACATAGATGAACCTATTAAGTTAATAATATTCTTACTCTATTATACTGCTAGTAATTGGATTTTCAAAAAGCATTTATCAATAATAATAAGTAAACCTTTGGTAAATTGTTTCTATTCTTTTAGTTAATTTTGCGACAGAAGCAGGGATTCAATTTATAATGAAACTACCTTGAAGTGATATTGGTACACTAGAATGGAGGAGACTATGGCAATTAAAGCTGTTATTTTTGATTTTGATGGAACCATTATTGATACCGAGACGATTTGGTATCAAGTATTTGAGGAATTGTTAAAAGAGAAGTTCAATATTGAATTGCCGCTAGAGGAATTTGCTAAATGTATTGGCACTACAGATGAAGGATTATTTCAGTACATAGAGGCACAAACTGGAATGATGGTTGATTCGAAAAAAATAAATAAATTGGCCCATGAGCGCTTCTTAGAAAAAAAGGGAATCTTAGAAGTGCGTGAGGGAGTTGTGGAGAAATTAGAGGAAGCTAGGGAGCTCAGGCTTATGATTGGGCTTGCCTCGAGTTCATCGAGAGAATGGGTCGAAGGATTCCTTAGACAGTTTAAGCTTTGGAATTATTTCTCTGTCATTAAAACACGAGAAGATGTAGTTAAAGTTAAACCTGACCCTGCCCTTTATCTAAAGGCTTTAGAGGAGTTTCAGGTTGAGCCGCAAGAGGCACTAGCAATTGAAGATTCACTTAATGGAGCCTTGGCTGCAATCGAAGCAGGGATGAGATGCATCGTTATCCCGAATCAGGTTACATCATTTTTAACCTTTCACGAAAAAACCATTCGTTCAGAGTCCTTTGTTGACTTTAGCTTAAAACAAATCAATTAAAAAGCGGAGGCGCCCGTTTAGCGGCGTATGGACTGGAGCGCTCCAACTGAGATAAAGGAAACACGGAGAGCGATTATACCATTATTATACATTAATGTTTTCATATTGTAAGGTGCTATTACAATCTATACAAAGAATAGACTGCCAAATTATCCTAGGGCAGTCTAAATTCTCCTTTTATATCAAAATATTATTCAATATCTCGTCTTTATGCTCGTTTTTTTGAGGCGGAGGGGTGATGGATTCCTGATCTAAGTCACTGTGCATTTTAACTTGATAGTCTCCCCAAGAAGAGGCAAAGATGAGCTCCTTCTCTTGAAAGTAAGGGTTCTCGTTTAATTCCCCTATCTCAAGGACAGGAGCCATACAGCAGTCTACCTTTTGGGCGAATTCAATCCACTCAAAGAAGGTTTTGCTTTTAAAAAGCGCAATGACCTCTAGAAAAACAGAATTAGAATCATTCGTTTGAGAAAAATGTTCCTGAGTCCACTCTTCACGACCATGAGCCCTGCAAAAATTATTCCAAAACTTTGGTTCGAGTGCACCAATGCTCATGTAACGTCCATCCATCGTTTCATATAAGGCGTAGGAAATGATGCTTCCATTAAGAACATTAATGCCAGTTCCCGCCCCGGTTTCTTTCTCAACCATGACATGATTCCCCAATAATGACACCAGGTGGTCAGTAATCGAAATAGAATGATAGCTTCCTTTTCCTGTTAACGCTTTCGAAACGAGCCCGGCCAATATCCGTTCATTAGCCGCAAAACCGCCTATATAATCGGCAAGCGTAATCGACGGATGGACAGGTTTGCCGGCTTTATCCTTGAATTGGGCTAAAACCCCACTTAATGCCATATAATTAAGGTCATGGTTCCCTAGCTTACTTAACAGACCTTTCTGCCCGTAACCCGAAATAGAGCAGTAGACAATATCAGGCTTTACCTTTTGAACCGCCTCATATCCTAACCCGAGCTTCTCCATGACACCTGGTCTAAAGCTTTCGAGAACCACATCCGCGTTTGCAATTAATTTCCGCGCTGTGTCGATTCCTTCATGCTCCTTCAAGTTAAGGGTGATACTTTTTTTCTGACGATTGTTAGCGAGAAAAACAAGCCCGCTTCCCTGCTTAGAAATCCCCGTATGCCTGGCAGGATCTCCTTCAGGAGGCTCCACCTTAATAATCTCCGCACCCAATTCGGCCAATCGTAAGGTTGCGAAGGGACCCGGCAAGTAGTTCGTGAAATCAATGACTTTTATACCTTTTAACATAGTAAGTACCCTCTTTTACGAATTTGTAGTACCTGGGGTAAATAGCTCCTCCAGTTGTTTTCTCAAGACAAATTTCATGATTTTCCCACTGGCATTTCGAGGCAGCGCTTCACAGAAAATGTATTTCCTCGGGCGTTTGTAATTGGCAAGCTGATTGCTGTTTTTGCAGTGTATATCCAGTTCTTCGTCAGTTACCTTCAGATCCTTTTTTACCACGAAGGCAGTTACAGTCTCGCCCCACCGATCATTTGGCTGGCCAACTACTGCCACGTCAAGGACACCTGGGTGGGCATGCAAGAGGTCTTCGACTTCCCTTGGATAGATATTTTCGCCGCCACTGATAATCATGTCATCGACACGGTCATTAACATAAAGGTAACCATCATTATCGAGATAGCCAATGTCTCCGGAATGGTACCAACCCTTATACAATGCTTTTTCTGTCGCTTCTGCTCGTTTGAAATAACCGGCCATCATACATGGTCCTTGAACAATTATCTCTCCGGTTTCACCTACTGGAACGACATCATCTGGATCCGAGGGGCCGTCTTCTCTAGTGCGAACAACCCGAATATCATGACTCAAGGCTGCTTGCCCTGCCGAACCTGCTTTCCTCAGTTGGTCCGTTTCTGATAGAAAAGTAATGGCTGGGCCCATTTCGGTCATTCCATAGGCTTGAATTAATGAGATTCCTAGGCTGTCATGGAGTGCATGAACGAGTGATGGAGCCATTGGCGCCGCACCATATAAACCAAGCTTCAGACTGGATAGATCATATTTGCTTAGGTCCTCTTGTAGGAGCATGTTCCACATGGTTGGCGCTGCAAAGAATTTCGTGATTTTTTCTTGTTCGATCAATTGGAGGATCGCCTTTGGATTGAATTGATGCAATATGACATTACTTGCTCCTGCATGAATCCTTGGCAGGAACGCACAATGGAGTTCAGCGCAATGAAACATTGGTGCAGTTACGAGACCAACGTCTTCCACTCTAAGTTTGCATGAGGCAATACAGAATACACTTTGGTCTACCATATTGCGGTGGGTGTGCATAACTCCTTTCGGTCTTCCCGTTGTCCCGCTGGTATAGATAAACGCATATAGATCGGTTTCCTTTACGTCCGCCTGAACGCCCTCGGTTGATGAAGCGGCCAGTTTTTCCTGATAACAAGCAGCATACGCTGGGGCCTCGTCATCAATAAACCAGAAGGAGGTCTTGTCGAAGCGATTGGCGATCGCTGACATAACAGGTTCCAATACTTTTTCAAAAAGAACAACCTTTGGGGTGGCATCAGAAAGAATATAGGCAACTTCTTCTTGCATCAAGCGAAAATTAATCGGATTGAAAATCGCACCAATTTTCGCACAGGCGAAAAATGCTGTCCCTAATTCTTCGGTATTAAACATGAAGGTGGAAACACGATCGCCTTTTTGAACGCCTTCTTTTAAGAGGGCATTGGCGAGCCGGTTTACTTGTTCGCTCCATTCCTTATAAGTAAACCGGACATTTTTTCTGACATCGTAAATGGCTTGTTTGTTCGGATACTTTTTCACCGTCAAATCAAAGATTTTCCCGATTGTCGTCGTCATTGAATCGCCTCCATTACTGAACTTTTTATGGTCTTTCGTATGTTTTGCTAGTTTATCAGCGTATCTTTATAGTTCATCAGCGAATTCCTGTGGCCAATCAGCGAATATTGATGGTCAACCAGCGAATCTAAATAACTCTTAGTTTAACCGCTCAATAATCGTCGCATTTGCCATTCCGTGGCCTTCGCACATGGTTTGCAATCCGTAGCGCCCGCCGGTCCGCTCAAGTTCGTGCATCATTGTCACCATTAAACGCGCCCCACTGCCGCCAAGCGGATGACCAAGGGCAATCGCTCCGCCAGTTGGATTTAGTTTTGCTGGGTCTGCACCAATCTCCTTCAGCCAAGCCAGCGGAACAGAGGCGAAGGCTTCATTGACTTCAAACACATCAATATCATCGATTGATAAGCCAGACTTTTCTAGTGCCTTTTGTGTAGCCGGAATTGGTCCTGTCAGCATCAAAGTTGGATCCGAGCCAACCACCACGCGTGTGTGAACACGGAAGCGCGGTTTTAGACCAAGCTCTTCTGCTTTTTCGCGCGACATGAGTAATAAGGCAGCTGCCCCGTCACTTATTTGGCTGGAGTTTCCGGCATGAATCACTCCATCCTCTTTAAAGGAAGTGCGGAGACCTGCCAATGCTTCTATAGAGGTTCCTTTTCTCGGACCAGAATCATCCTTGATGACAGTTGTTGTACCGTCAGGAAGCTTTACATCGATTGGGAAGATTTCTCTTGAAAAATAACCTTCCTCCTGTGCCTTAAGTGCTTTTTGATGACTTTCAAGGGAAAATTGATCCAGCGCTTCACGGGTAAAGCCATAGTTTTCCGCAATCCGCTCGGCCGACAATCCTTGATGAATCATTTCGTACTTTGACCTTAAATTTGGACTAAAAGGTTCCTCAGCCCCTTTGTAGTTTGAACCCATCGGAACACGGGACATGCTTTCAACACCGCCGGCGATCACAATGTCCATATCACCGGCAAGGATCGCTTGAGCAGCGAAATGCACAGCTTGTTGACTTGAGCCGCATTGGCGGTCTATTGTTGTCCCCGGGACTTCGATTGGGAAGCCGGCAATTAACGCAGCAACTCTTGCAATATCGCCTGCTTGCTCGCCGGCTTGGGTAACACAACCCCAAATAACGTCCTCCACAAGCGCTGGGTCGATCCCTGCTCGATTGACTAGTTCCTTTAATGTCAGGGCTGATAAGTCATCCGGACGGATATCTTTTAACACGCCATTTCTTCTTCCTACTGGTGTACGTACTCCTTCAACAATTACTACTTCACGCATAGTCATCTTCCTCTCTATAATCCTAGATTTTTCGCAATAATCGTTTTCATAATTTCATTGGTACCTGCGTAGATGCTGGAAACAGGAATATCACGGAATCGTCTCGCAATCTCATATTCTTCCATATATCCATAGCCGCCATGGAGCTGCATACACTCTGCGGCAATCTTCTTGGCGATATCGGTCAGCTTAAATTTCGCCATCGAGACCTTCGTTACTACGTTTTTCCCTTCAATATGCTCGGCAATTAATTGATCCAAAAAGGCTCTACCCATTTCAATATCGGTTGCCATTTCGACTATTTTAAATTGGGTGTTTTGAAACTGGCTGACTGGTTTTCCGAACGCTTCTCTGCTTTTTACATAGTCCATCGTCATTTTGAGCATGACTTCTGAGGCAGTTTGCGCCCCAATTGCGACAAGAAGCCGTTCTTGTTGGAGTTTTTCCATTAAATAAAGGAAACCATTACCTTCCTCCCCCAGCAGGTTTTCTTTCGGTACACGGCAATCTTCAAAGATTAATTCCGCTGTATCCTGGCAATGGAGACCGACTTTGTTTAACTTTCTTCCACGTGAAAAACCAGGGGCATCTCTCTCGATGACGAGGAGGCTAACACCTTTATGCTTTGGTACCGCATTTAGGTCCGTTTTAACAGCAACAACGATGATGTCCGATTGAATTCCATTGGTAATGAATGTCTTTTGTCCATTAACAATATAGTGGTCTCCATCCAATTTTGCCGTTGTTTTGATGTTGGCCAGGTCAGATCCTGTGCCCGGTTCTGTCATTGCAATCGCTGTAATAATTTCACCGGTAACACATTTCGGCAGCCAGCGCTGCTTTTGCTCTTCTGTCCCATAGGCGGTGATGTAGGGGACGACAATGTCATTGTGGAGGCCAATCCCAATTAAGCCTGAGCCCACTCGTTCCAACTCTTCATTAATGACGACCGCAAATCCCCAATCGACCTCACTGCCGCCATATTTTTCATCAATATCAGGGCAAAGAAACCCCTGCTCCCCCATCTTCTTCCAGAAGGAACGCGGAATCATCCGGTCCTCCTCCCACTGCTCATAAAAGGGATATGCTTCTTTGTCCAAAAACTTTCTCAATGACTTGCGAAAAATTTCATGATCTTCATTTAAGTATGGATGTTTCATGTTAAATTACCTCACTTTCAATTGGAAGCGCTTTCTATCTGTGTTTTTTTTATAATTCCTCAGCTTACTACATATTTTCTGATACTCACTACATATTATTGGGCACTTATGACATATTTTCAGATACTTACTACATATTATTGGGCACTTACTACCAATTTCACGATCTTTACGACATTTATTGGAAATTAATTTCCAACTATTGTTTTCTTAGTTCAATTTACCGCTTCCCACCTCTCTCATCTTCTGACGAAGCTGGTACTTCAATACTTTCCCAGAAGCGTTCCTCGGCAGCTGCTCTTCTATAAAAATTTGCCTTGGAACTTTATAGCCTGCTAGTTTTTGACGACAGAAGTTCTTCAATTCCCTCTCATCTATCACTGCACCTTCCCTTGGCACAATAATCGCACAGACTGCTTCTCCCCAAACCTCATCGGGCAAACCAATAATAGCCGCATCGAGGACGTCCGGATGTTCAAAAAGAATACCTTCAACCTCAACGGAGTAAACATTTTCTCCGCCTGATATAATCATGTCTTTTTTACGATCAACTAACGTGATATAACCTTCTTCATCAATCGTCGCTAAGTCTCCGGTATAGAGCCAGCCATTTTTCAAGGTGCTCTTCGTTTCTTCCGGCTTTTTATAATATTCCTTCATCACCATGTCACTGCGAACAATAAATTCACCGATCACTCCAGGTAATACATCATTACCTTCTTCATTGACAACCCTTGTTTCCGTCAAGAAAATAGGTTTCCCACCCTTGCCAAGGTGATGTTTATGTCCTTCTGGATCGAGGAGAATTCCTCCAGGCCCTGCTTCAGTTAGGCCGCAAAGGTTATAGAATTGATCGGTTTTAAAGAGCTGAATACTTTTTTTGACCAGTTCCGGTGCCATTGGCGCAGCCCCGTATCCGACTCTTTTAATAGAAGATAAATTATAATCTGCTGCATTGGGAACTTGGAGTAGAAAGTTATACATAGCTGGAACCGCAAAAAGATGGGTAATTTTATGTTCTTGAATCGCCTGGAGCGTTTTAACTGGATGAAAGTCGCGATGAATAATATGAGTAGCACCAAGTGCCACCCCAGAAATAAGGAACAAGTTTAACTGCGCTGAGTGAAACAGCGGTGCGAGGTGGAGAATTCGTTCATGCTGTCTAATCCCCATATTAATAACAACAGCAATCCCTACTTTAAAAATTTGACTATGATCAAAAAGAGCACCTTTAGGCTGGCCGGTTGTCCCCGATGTGTAGAGAATTTCTAAATCATCCTGCTCGGAAACCTCAACATCCGGCTCATTTAGATTATTGGATAAAATCCTTTCATACGAATGGTATCCAGTTATTTCTGCGTCACCAACTGTAATGACCAACCGGGTTTCCGTGCCTTGTTTGGCAGTTGTGATTATTTGTTCAAACTCCTTATCACACATAACGAAAGACGTATCGGATTGGTCTAAAATATAGTGAACCTCTGATGCAGTTAGACGAAAGTTAACAGGTACGGCAACGGCCCCAATTTTGGCAGCGGCAAAAAACGTAAAGACAAAGTAATCGGAATTCTTCATCATCATTGCCAGCTTGTCACCCTTATTTACCCCCTGGACCAATAAGCCGTTTGCCAGTCTATTTACTTCTTCATTAAATTGGCGATACGTATAACTTCGTCCTTCACATTCGATGGCTAGTATTTCAGGAAATTTGCGGGCATTTTGCGCTAAAAGGTTTCCGATATTCATATAAGAATCCTCCTTCAAAAAGACTTCCCTCAATATTCATGCAATTTTTGTGCCAGTTATTCAAAAAAACAATACGTAGGCCATCAGCCTGAAAAGCAGCAGCCTTAAATGACGATATGTTTTTCAAGCAAACACAAAATACAAAAAGGTGTCCATTTTTTGGACACTCTTCACCCTAGGTCGGCAGTTTGTATTTTTTGATTTTTTCATATAAACCGGATCGGCTGATTCCTAGTAATCTAGCCGCTTTTACTTTATTCCCTTGTACTTGTACTAATGCCTTTTTAATCGCTTCGAGTTCTGCGTTTTCGACAAGTGACACATTTAAAGAAGGCTCTACAACGGAAACCTGCTTCACTAAATAATCGGGAAGATCCTCCAATCTAATTTTCCCATTTTCCGCAAATGTCATGGCCCGTTCCATGACATTTCGCAGTTCACGGACATTTCCAGGCCAGGCATAATCTAACATCGCTCCTCTTGCCCTATCTTCGATACCAGTAATGCTAGTTCCTAAAATTTGATTCAATTCAATCATGAACCGCCCAATCAAATGATCAGTATCATACAGTCGATCGCGGAGTGGCGGGACATTTAATGAAATAACATTGAGACGATAATATAAATCCTCTCTAAAAAGACCCTCTTGGACCATTTCCTCAAGATTTCGATTGGTGGCAGCAATGATTCTGACATCAACCTGAATTCTTACCGTACCGCCAACCCGGTAGAACTCTCTTTCCTGAAGCACGCGCAGCAGCTTGGCCTGCAATGAGAGTGACATGTCCCCTACCTCATCAAGGAAGAGCGTTCCACCATTAGCCAAATCAAACTTTCCAAGTTTTCCTTTTTGTCTCGCACCCGTAAAGGCCCCTTCGTCATAGCCAAAAAACTCTGATTCTAGCAAATCCTCTGGTATCGCTGCACAATTCACCACAATAAACTTTCCTGTATTTCTTGCACTGCTATTATGAATTGCTTGAGCAAACAATTCTTTACCCGTTCCACTTTCACCACGGATAAGAATAGTTGACCTTCCTTTTGCCGCTTTGGCCGCACTTTTTTTCAACTTTTCCATATATGGATCAACGGTTAATAGGTGATCCCAAGTAAACCTGGCTGACTCTGACTTCTGGAATTGCTGATGATAAAAACTCGCCTTATTTTCCGCTTTCTGTAACTTTTTGAATAACTCGCTGACCTCATTTAATTGTCTAAACACGACCTTGCCAATAGCTCCAATGATTCTTCCATTCTCTTGAATGGGAATTCGGTGGACGATATATTTAATACCATTGATTTCTAAAAATTCGCTAACCTCAGCGGTTTCTGATTGATAAACATTGTCTAATTGTAATTCCGGTAATACTTTCGCAACGGGATGGTATAGAACTGCTTCCAGTTGAAGATTAAATAATTCGAGTAGAGGAGGACTGACCATCAGGATGTTTTTCTTTTCATCCGTCATGACAATCCCGTCATAGGCATGGTCTAAAGCTGTTTCTAATGTCCTTTTTAAGGTTTTTACTGTTTTTAACTCTTGTGAGGTTTGCAGCAGTGACATGACCATATCTGTTTTCGTGAGGATTCCTACGACCTGGTCATGTTCATCGATGATCACACCGGTGCCAACCTGACTGTTTTTGACAATCAATTCGATTTTTTCATATGGGGTATTAATGGGCAGTGTTTTAACCTGAGCTTTTATGTATTTTTTGATAGGAGTGGTTAGGGGTTTCTCGTCCAAAACCATTTGAAACAAACTGCTTCGGGTAAAAACGCCAACTAGTTTTCTACCAACATCCGATACAGGAAGCAGGTTCCACTTCTTTTTGTTCATCAGACTGATGGCTTCAACTAGTGTCGTATTTTCGGTAACTATACAATCGACTGGCGTAATAAGCTCTTTAATTTGGAGCATTTCGTTACCCCCTTTTATTCATATCTTTATTGTAACAAAAAAGAGGGATATTTTTGAATATTTTAACAATACTTCTGATCATTCCATACGAACGAAAAAGAGAAGGGCTTATGCCTTCCCCAACTTCACCTTTATTTCGGCTGCATTCTTATTGCCCCATCAAGCCTAAGTGTTTCTCCATTTAACATTGGATTTTCAATGATGCTTTGAACTAGTTGTGCGTATTCACTCGGGAATCCTAGTCTTGACGGGAACGGCACCATCTTTCCAAGTGAATCTTTCGCCTCTTGTGGAAGAGTATCAAACATCGGTGTATGGAAAAGTCCAGGAGCAATGGTCATCACACGAATTCCGTAGCGAGCAAGCTCTCTTGCAATCGGCAGAGTCATTCCGACAATTCCACCTTTCGAGGCACTATAAGCGGCCTGGCCAATTTGTCCGTCATAAGCAGCAACAGAAGCAGTATTAATAATCACACCTCTTTCACCCTGTTCATTCACTTTATTACTGATCATCTTCTCAGCAGCGATCCGTATCACATTGAAAGTACCGATTAAATTCACATGAATGACTTTTGAAAAAAGTGAAAGATTATGCACGCCATTTCTGCCAAGCACTTTCTCCGCAATCCCAATCCCTGCACAGTTCACTACGGTATTCACTCCACCCATAAACGCAGCAGCTTTACTAACTGCTTCCTGAATGTCTTCATCTATAGTGACATCTGCTTTTAAAAATAAAACGGCTTCACCAAGTTCGTTTTGGAGACGTAAACCATTTTCTTCCGATTGGTCAAAAATAACAGCTTTTCCTCCGTTTTGAACAATGTTACGGATGGTTGCCTCTCCAAGCCCTGAGGCACCGCCGGTAACAATCGCACGACAAGTTTGAATTTGCATAGTTTATACCTCCTATTAGGATTTCCTATGATTCTATGATGCAAGTATTATGCCAAAGAGAAAAACTCTAGAATACTAGTCATTTACTGTTGACCTTTAATGAATGTGTTTTAGGTATGGACATCTTTTCCAGAAAAGTGAACATTTACTGAACAGTTTTATAAAGTTGTAAATGAAATTGCTCCCAGGCTGGATTAAAACATAAAAAAGGTCAGGACCTCATTTAATATGATGTCCTGACCTTTTCCTTTGCTACTTCGTCTTTTAACGACGCTCGTTTTCTTCTTTCCATTATTACAACTAAAACAATAGCTGCTATGAGAAAAAGACTAGCGATACGAAAGATAGATGCCGTCCCAACAAACTGGGCGAGCACCCCAAAAATAAGACCGCTTAGCCCAATCCCCAAATCAATCGACGAAAAGATCATCCCGTTGGCCACACCTCGTCGATGTGCAGGTGTCATGAGTAAGGCCCAAGATTGCAGCGTTGGTATCAAGCAACCGAATCCGATACCGAATAATGCACCTGAAATGGCAATAAATAAGCTGGAATGTGCAAAAGAGAGTACCCATATGCCAACAAATGTAGCGAATGTACAGAACAATACAAGTCCTATTGGGCCCTTCTCATCAAACCATCTCCCTGCAAATGGTCTGCCCAATGTGGCCATCACCGCATTAAAAATATAAAATAAAAAGATCTGCTCAATGCCACGCTCTTCACCAAAAATGACAATAAATGTGACCACCGATCCGTAACCTAAATTGATGATAATCGTGATAAATGCTGGAAACCAACTTGATTTTTCAACCAGTGAACCTAGATAGGAAAATTTCAATTCTTCTTTTCTAGTATTTATCACTGCTTTAGGAGTTTGATACTTTACAGCAGTAAGTAAAATGATCGAGATAACCCCTAATATCGCTGAAAAATAAATTAGATTCGTGAAAGAAGTAATATTGTAAACAAATATTCCTACACTAGGGGCAATAATGTATGCAATTGTCATCGAAAGTCCGAAATAGCCCATCCCTTCACCGAGCCGTGAATTTGGAATCACATCAACCGCCGCTGTGCCATTTACAGTTGTTGACCAGCCCCAGGCAAGACCATGGACAAAACGGAATAATAGAAAAATCACCACAACCTGTGAAACAGGATAAAGAATCGTGACCATTAAAAGCATAATTGCTCCTATTAAAACTAGTGCTTTTCTAGGCTTATACTCAAGCATAAAGCCGATAAACGGCCGGCTAATGACAGCGCCAATCGAAAACAATGCCGTCACTAGGCCGATCTCCAGCCCCGAGGCCCCAATGGATTTTATATATGGCGGCAGTGTGGGAATAAGCATTTGAAATGACATAAACACAAACAGATTTCCCACCATGAGCATAATAAACGACTTCGTCCACAAACGCTCTTTCAAACAATCCCCTCCCTTCACTCCAATAAAAAAGAATCTTCACACTGAAGATCCGCTTACTTATATTTACTTCGTATTTCTAAATAATAGCACAGAAGATGGAAAAAGAATATTTGGATATCAGATAGTTTTATAAAATTTGTTGGTTTCTTCGGATTAGTGTCCGACTAGTAAACAAAAACCTTATCAATTTTTTTGATTTCCGTTATCATTAAATAAAGAAAACATTGTTAAATTGGAGGAATCCCCACTTATGAAAAAAATGGTTATCACCCGTAATATTGATCAAGATTACATAACACAAATCAATGCGATGATACCTGATTGGGAATTGATTGTAGGCAAGGATAAAAATATTTGGCAAGAGCATCTAAAGGACGCGGAAATCATCGCTGGCTGGCATAATGGGATAGAAGAATACTGCCTCGCTCCATATTCCAAGCTGAAGTGGCTCCAATCATGGAGTGCCGGTGTTGATTACCTGCCGCTTGAAGAGATGGATTCTAGAAACATTTACTTGACTAGTGCTAATGGCGTCCATGCCTATCCGATTTCTGAGACTATTTTTGCATTAATGCTTGGCTTAACACGAAAAATCCATACCTATGTTAAAAACCAACAGAAGAAAACTTGGCATCATGCCCATATGGGACTAGAAATACATGAAAAAACCATTGGAATTATCGGCGTCGGTACCATTGGGAAAGAAACAGCGAAAATCGCTAAAGCATTTGGCATGCACGTCCTTGGAGTCAGGCACTCTGGAAAGCCAGAGGACTATGTGGATGAAATGTATACTCCAGACCAATTAGATCAGCTGCTGCCAAAATGTGATTATGTTGTGGTTACATTACCGCTCACAAAGGAAACGAATCAAATGTTTGGCGCAGAACAATTTAAGCAAATGAAGACGTCCGCATTCTTTATGAATATCGGCCGTGGGGAGATTGTCGTGGAAGCTGACCTTATCCAGGCATTAAAGGAAGGAACAATCGCGGGAGCAGGACTCGATGTGTTTGAAACAGAACCGTTGAGTCCGGAAAGTCCGTTATGGGAGATGGAAAATGTAATCATCACCCCCCACACTTCTGGGTCAACCGATCACTATAATCAGCGGGTCATTGAAAACATATTGATCCCTAACTTAAAAGAATATCTTTCTAGTAATATCCCATCGATTAATCTTGTTAATTTTTCAAAAGGATATTAATACAGGAGTACAGAAATTATTGAAAAAAGAAAAGAGAGAGACTATTTTTACAGTCTCTCTCTCCCAAATCTATCATTTTTTAAATCTTCCAGGTGTGAACTTTTCACTGGCTTTAAAGTTATAAACCGGTTTAATGAAACCTGCAATCTCAACAGTTTCTTCTACCTTTTCTAAAATTTCATTCATTGACTTATAGGCCATTGGCGCTTCATCTAAGGTTTCTTCCGAAACAGACGTCGTCCACACGCCCTCCATTGTTTTATGAAAATCGTCCATATTGAGAGTTTTCATTGCTTTCGTGCGGCTCAATACGCGACCCGCACCATGCGGAGCAGAATAATTCCATTCATCGTTCCCTTTACCGACTGCTAGAATCGACCCGTCTCTCATATTAATCGGAATAATAAGACGTTCGCCTTTTTGCGCGGACACGGCCCCTTTTCGTAAAATCAGGTTCTCCGTGTCGATATAATTGTGTACCGTATCGAAGCGGTCCTGCTCCTCTAGTCCCATATTTTCCGTGATCGCTCTTGCAATTTCTTCGCGGTTAGCTTTTGCAAATGCTTGAGCTAACTTCATATCATGCATATAGTTATGAAAATCCTCGCCTTCTAAATACGCTAAATCATTCGGAATAACGGGATTCTTTTCTTTATAGCTTTTAATCATTGCTTCGATTTCTTTTTGACGTCCTTCCGCCTTTAATTGGTCAATGATATCAGTTAAATCCTGCTGACGAAGTTTTGAGATAGCTACCTTTTGGTAGTAGGTGGCAATCTTCGCCCCAACATAGCGGCTGCCAGTGTGGATGGTTAAATAGTGATAGCCATTGGTATCAACTGAGACCTCAATAAAATGGTTCCCTCCGCCTAATGTACCTAAGCTATAAAGGCTTCTATTTTCACTCAATATGTGATCTGCTTCAAATTCTTGAATGGCGGGAAAACTAGTATTAATAAACCTGACTGTCTCCTCTGTATGAAGCTCCTGCCCACTTGGGACATACGTACGGATCACTTGATCAAGTTTATTAAAATCAATTTTTTGATCCTGAAGTTTGACGGTTAACACGCCGCAGCCGACATCTACACCCACTAGATTTGGGACGACCTTATCCTTTAGCTGAATGGTTGTTCCAATCACACAACCCTTTCCGGCGTGATAGTCTGGCATAATACTAATCTTTGTATCCTTTAAAAAAGCTTGATTACATAGCTCTTGGATTTGCTCTAGGGCTGTTTCCTGAGGATAGTTCGAAAAAACACAAGCCTCTGTTTGTGCACCCGTTACTTTAATCACTCGTTTTCCCTCCTTCAAAACAGATTACCCATAGGCTACCATTTTTTTGACATTTGGGCAACGCAATTTCATAAAAAAGGAAGATGCCTCGGACACCTTCCCTTTTCAAATATTAATAGACGGTTTGCATGCCTTTTCCTGCCACCGTCATCCACTCAAACTGACGCAATCTAACTTCAAATAGTGTCAACGGATCGCGGAACATTTCTGGATTGGTATTCATATTCGTAAGCATTTCTTGGTTTGATTGAATTCCTGATCTTGCTTCCTCCACTGAACGATTTAACAGATTCAATGGACTCTTGAAAAATAGGGTAACATCTCGCTCCAGTGATTTTTCAAACAGCTCAAATTGCTGGAAAAACTGTTGCTTGACGGCAGAAATCGCTTCGATATACTCCTCATTTTCTACAAATGATTTGTATATGTTAAAAAGCGGTGCTTTATTTTGTGTCATGGCACCAAACAGCTTACCAGCGCTTTTTAATAAAAATTGAGACGGGGTTCTGCGCAGCAGAATATTGACAGTTTCCAACTGAAAGCGACTTGTCATCCGGTCAGTATCACGGTGCCAATCATCGAGCACTTTAAAATCGCAATCAAGGCTGAGGCGTTCTTCCCCATACATGTGATTAAAGCCTTCACCTATTTCATTCAAGAATTCCTGCCCTTGCACGAACTCCTCTTTGCATCCCTCAATCCATTCTTGGAGCAAGTGGTAATATTTTGGCATGACCGTCTGATCTAGGTATACTTCCAGTCTTTTGTTCATCTCATCATTAAGTTCTAAGTGAATCTTGCTAAAATTACTGTCTTCTTTAATGAAAGAGGAACACTCTTGAAGCATCTTTGGAACAGACTCTGATATATCCTTTTCAATTGAAGCTTTGATGGCACCGTAGGACTGCACCACTGCTTTTGTTTTTTGGGTCTCCGTATCCTTCAGTTGATTTACTGCCCCCGTTAACTTCTGCAGCATTTCTTCATTCCAACGTACGGATTCTACCAATTGATTTTCAACATCAATCCGTTTTTGCATAAGGCTGGCAATCGTGGTCCGAATATAGAACAACAGCTTTGCCAACCGCTTATCTTCAATGTTTCTCATATTTTTAATGGATTGGATAAACTCTTTTAAGTCCTTAAGCTGCTGACTGCTTTCATATTGCGATGAAAAAGCAAACACGAAAGCATCCGGTAAATAGGATTGAATCCTCGCCCTAGTTTCATCGAAAACTCTTATCGCTTCCTGCTCATTTACAAGCGTATCGGTCTTACTCAATAGAAAATGAACTGGAATATCAGGAGCTAACTCTTGAATCTTTGCAAGCACTGACCTTTCTTTATCCGTAAACGGTGCATTTGCATCGAGCACAAAGAGGACGGTATCTGCCAATTGCAGATTCTTCAATACTTCATAGGAATCATTATAGTTTCCTTTTAGGCCAGGGGTATCAATTAGAGCAACCTTATTTTCCTGCAAAAAGGCGTTCGGACGCCTAAATTCAATCATAGATTCCAACGCATTACGGCGTCGGTCCATTCGTTCTTGAAAATCAGAAAAACCAGATAAACGAGTCTTCTCTCGATCAGTAATTTCTATGATTTCTTCTTCAGCAGAATCTTTAAACATGACCACAGAAGAGGTTGGGCTGTCCTGTAAATCCTCTCCAAGAACCAAATTAACAAAAGTCGATTTTCCACTTCCGCTTAACCCGGTAATTAATAGATGTTGTTTGTCAAAATCGACTAATTGCTCAACAATCCATTTTACTCGATTATTCTCGCCCATCTCATTTGATTGGGCCCAATTCGTAATAGCATCAAATAGTGTCAGGCACTCCTCTAATTCGTCCATATCAGTTTCCGTAATGCTGATCAGTTTTTCAGCCTCACTAACGATAGACATACTTATGCTTGCTGGAAAAAGCTCATTCCATGAGAGCACGGCAGCTGCTGCAAGCACGGTATCTTTACGATCGGCAAGTCGTAACCAATTTGTTAGGAAGTCTGGAATAAAATCCTGCAGACTTTTAATGAAATACCTTCCATCAATTATGTTGAAAAATGCTTCCTTATGGAGGCCTGAAAGTACAGATAAGTTTCTATCCCGACTGATTTCAAGGTTTAATAACAAATGGTTCATTTCTCTTATCCAAGTAAAATACGATTCTTCATTCTTATAGCTGTCCCAAAGGGCGGAAATAAGCATCTCAAATTTTTGTTTATTCAGACTAAACACTTCAAGTAAAGCCTGTGAAAAATAACTCGGCGCATGACTTCTAGCCACACCATTTTCCACATAGGTAATGATCATATCGTACCAGTCTAATGATTCCGTCCGTTTTGCCTCGTTTACTGCTAGTTCAATTGCATGATTCCAATCCTGCTGCTCTTCAAAAAAAGTACGGGCGATTTCCGTTACATTTGGATAATCTGGATTTGCAGCAATTGTTTTTTTAATCACCGACAAGGCCAAGTCGAGCTTATCTCGCTCTATATACAACGAAAATAACTGTAAGGCCACTTCCGTATTTAGGGTGAGATTATTGGTTTGAATTGCACAATAAAGGTCTTCAGCAGTCGATAATAAACCTAACTCATAATATGCATCCGCAGTATTTTTCTTTGCCCAGGGTTCAAGTTCATTGATTATATTCTCCCATTTAAAAATGGCAGCCTCATAATCTTTATGATGGAAGTACACTTCCCCCTGCGCAAAGCGAATAGACGATAAATCAGGCAGGTCCTTTAGCGCTTCCTCCTGAAACAGTTCACCAAGCACCTGGATCGGATGAATATTTTCATGTTCATTAATGAACATTTCATAATACGTTTTCTGTTTTAATTGCGTCTCTAATGTCATATCTTTCCCTCCAATTACACCACTCTCTGTCATTCATATGGAAAAGAGGCCTAATTATTCTATATACTATTCGACGGATTTTCTGATTATAAGTCCTAATTATACGATTCTACCAGAGCAATTTTTTAAAAGGATGTCATTTGTATTTCATTTTGGAGACAAAGAAAAATAATTAATGACACTTACTACATATTTTACGAAACTTATTACATATTTTCAGACTCTTATTACATATTTTACGAAACTTACTACATATTTTCAGACTTTTATTACATATTTTCAGACACTTACAACATATTTTACGAAACTTACGACATTTGCTGGATATCATTGGAAATAGATTGATTATTAAACGTAAAATGAATTCTTATTTTCAAATCAAACTAAAAAAATAAGCCCACCATGAAATGGCAAGCTTCATAGAGTTCACTTATCTGACTGATAAAGGTTTCTCACTCTTTGAATTCAAAACAATTTCCGAAAAGTATTCGACTGTCCTCATTTCTTCATTAAACAAGTAAGAAGACTTCCACGTCTCCTCTAAAAACACCTCCATTACTATGATGGCACGGCGGTCACCGCTTGCTGCCTGTTCAAGCGCGACAATACTCTCAAAAATTTTCACCATAAGTTCGGCCGCCTTTTTCGAGTGAAAGGTTTTATGATCTGCGGATGCCGTACGTAATGATTTCGATAGGTTCTGCAATTGAATTAATTTATTTTCAACCAAATAAGTCCATTCGGATGGCAAATGGGCAGCTCCCCGTAAGCGTTGACTCATCTCTTCTAAAAACAGCTCTTCTGCCTTATACTTCTCGATTAAACGCAGAACCTCCAACCCGAGAATATTGGCCGTTCCTTCCCAGACAGTCAGGACTTGAGCGTCCCGCAATAGTCTAGGGGTGACGAAGTCTTCAATATAACCATTTCCGCCGTGCATTTCTATCGCTTCATGTGCATAATGAATCGCTTGTTCTGCCGTTTCTTTTTTCAAAAGGGCGATGTAGAGACGATTGAGAATGGCCTCCTTTTGACTTGCTTGATTATTCATAACGCGCTCAAATAAAGGAAGATAGCTAAAAACGGTGCGGGTTTCAATTTCCAGCTTTACCGCAAGCCGTGTCAGCGTGTCCTTGATCATTGGATAGTTTGCGAGCTTACTTCCGAACGCATCCCTTTTTAAAGAATATTCCTTTGCTTCATAATAGGCTCTTCTCATAATTCCTAATGAGGCAACGGCATTGCAGACTCTTGATAGATTTAGAGCTTCCATCATATAGTAAAAACCTTTCGCTGGATCGCCCACTACAAAGGCATCTGAGGCATCAAATTCCACCTCAGCAGAAGGGACTGCCCTGACACCAAGTTTATCTTTTAAACGGCGAATACGAATCCCATTAAGTGTTCCGTCCTGGTTTCGCCATGGCACTGCAAATAGAGTCAGTCCCTTCGTTCCTGATGGTGCACCTTCTTTCCGCGCTAAAACCATAGCGACCCCGCACATACCGGCATTGGAGGCAAAGTACTTTTCTCCATAAAGTTTGAAATGATCTCCTTCTTCAACAGCTTTCGTCTCATTCGCACCGACATCGGAGCCTCCTTGACGCTCTGTTAAAAATGTAGCACCCTCATAGTGTGGAACTTCACCTGTTGAGAGGACATGCGGCAAAAATTGCTCCTTCATTTCTTTAGAAGCATATTGGTTAAGTAAATAAGCAGTAGCCATCGACAATGTGACTGGACAGTAAAATCCAGGCTCTGTTTGCGAGAGAAGATACCCTTGTGCATAAGAATATATGTAATTTCCTTTTTCCCCGAGTTCTGGAATTTCTTTATGAACATAACCAACTATTCCAGTATTGTAAGTTTCTTCAACGGTTCTTCTGTAGCCCTCGTTCACCCATACTTCAGAAATATCTTCACCATAGGCATCATATCTGTTTAAGCGCGGCTGTCCTTCCCGGTCCGTAAACCTTGCCCGATCATCGATAGCAGTTGCACATTTCTCACCAAAGACAGTTAACTCCTTGTCTGCATATTCAAAAAAGGGTTGATCGAGTAGCTCTTTAAGCAGTGATTGAAAATGTATATCATCTTTGTAAAAATTCATCAAAAAACCTCCTTATTAATTTTCAGAATAATCAATAAATAAAGTATACCACTTTCTAATTCAGTTAAAAATATGTTTAAGTTAAATTTGGACATTCTTTCTTTTTCATCCACTTTCAAAGTATAATTGGTTCAAATACATAAAGGGGAAATCTAAGTTGGAAAAGGAACAAGCTATATTTTTAGCTAACTGTATCGAGTCCTCTAATTCATCGACCTATGAGATTAAAAAACTT
Source organism: Bacillus sp. ISL-77 (assembly GCF_018613105.1). Taxonomy (NCBI): domain Bacteria; kingdom Bacillati; phylum Bacillota; class Bacilli; order Caryophanales; family Bacillaceae; genus Bacillus; species Bacillus sp. ISL-77. The sequence continues at coordinate 128,224 of NZ_JAGGQY010000036.1, read as the reverse complement.
GAAATTACGGGTGGAAGCCTCCAAAAGTTTCATCAATGGACTAATGGAAAACCAACGTTAGCAGCATATGAGGTAACCAGGCCAGATAGCGATACGGGTTATTATTTTTTATTCATCGATTGGCATCGTAATGACAACTATTATTTAGTCATTTATGCACATGATCGGTCCACAACCTGCGCAGAGATACGACAAATCCAAGAAATTGATGGGGTGCCCCATATTGTCTGGGCTTACAAACCTTTTAAACGAGACGGAAAAAATGATCAAAGAAAGGCCTATTTTAAACAAATGTTTGGTTCAACAACCGTTCAAATCAAACTGCCTTCTACATTACTTGATATCGAAGTATTTTTGGAACAATTATTTAAACTGTGTCAAAACCGGCTAAAAGCAGACCGGATTGTGGATGTTTTTGACTTTGAATAAAGAATGGGGTGATAGAAATGACCAGCTATAAAAACTGTCAAAGCTGTGGAATGCCGTTAGCAAAAGATGAGCTTGGGGGCGGGACAGAAAAGGACGGAACGAAAAGCACCAAGTACTGCAGCCACTGCTATATGAACGGAGAATTCACTTTACCTCATATTAGAGTTGACGAAATGAAAGAAAGAGTAAAACAAAAGATTGTTGAATTTGGGATGCCGAAGTTTATTGCGGGGATGTTTACAAGAAACATTCCGAAGCTGGAAAGATGGCATTCGAGGAATTAACAAAAAGGAGGCTTTGAGCCTCCCTTTTCTCTTATAAAACCTTACTTAAAAACGCCTTTGTTCGCTCTTCCTTCGGATGATCAAATAATTCGTTCGGAACATTTTCTTCGACAATCAATCCGCCATCCATAAATATAACCCGATCGCCAACTTCTTTGGCAAAGCCCATTTCATGTGTCACGACCACCATCGTCATACCTTCTTTAGCTAGGTCCTTCATAACCTCAAGTACCTCACCAACCATTTCAGGGTCGAGTGCAGACGTTGGTTCATCAAAAAGCATGATTTTCGGCTCCATTGCTAGCGCCCTTGCAATCGCAACCCGCTGCTTTTGCCCTCCGGATAAAGAATCGGGATAGGCATCTGCCTTATCCTCTAATCCAACTTTCCGTAAAAGTTCCAAACCCTTAGCTCTCGCTTTTTCCTTTGGAATATTTCTTACTTTCATTGGTGCAAGCATAATATTTTCAATCACTTTTTTATGCGGAAAAAGATTGAATTGCTGAAAAACCATTCCCACTTCTGTACGTACTTTATTGATATCTGTTTTTTTGTCCGTCAAATCGATTCCTTCAATTAAGACATGACCACCTGTAATGGTTTCCAGCATATTAATACAGCGAAGAAACGTCGATTTTCCAGAACCCGAAGGTCCAATTACTACGACGACTTCTTGATTCTTGACTGTAACATTGATGTCCTTGAGGACCTCGTTTTTGCCAAAGGATTTTTTTAAATTCTTTACCTGAATCATTCGGTTGCCAACCTCCTTTCAAGAAGATTTAACAGGAAGCTTAAGGAAAGTGTTAACACAAGATAAATAACTGCGGCCGCAAGATACGGTTCCCAGACTCGGAAATACTGTCCCTGCATGGCTCGTCCCCAATACATAAGTTCAGGGGTTGCAATAAGAGCCGCTAGCGATGACTCTTTTATTAAGACGATAAATTCATTTCCAAGCGGTGGAATCATTCGTTTAAAGGATTGCGGGAGGATGATATACCGCATAGCTTGTACATGATTCATCCCTAAAGAGCGAGCTGCCTCCATCTGGCCCCGATCAATCGATTGAATTCCAGCGCGGAAGATTTCAGCGATATATGCCGCAGCGTTTAATGAGAGAGTAAGAATTGCAGCTAAAATGGGACTTGTTTTCCCAAGAAAAAGAGGTACGACGGCAAAATGGATTAATAATATTTGAACGAGTAATGGTGTACCTCGAAAAAAGGTAATGTAAATGGTAAAAGGCCAGGCGAGGAGCTTATTTTTCATTATTTTCCCTAATCCGATGAATAAGCCAAGAATGGTACCAATCAAAATGCTAGCGATTGAAAGCCCAATGGTTAGTAATGTTCCTTTAAGAAAAAAAGGAGCATATTCAACTAAAATATCCCAACGAAAATCCATACTTTAAATCCCCCTATTAAACTACCAGCTAATTATTCGAAGCTAACTAGCAAAAATTGCGTAACTGCTTGGTTAAGAGTTACGCAATTTTATTCAGCGATGTTTACTGCTGATCTTTTAAGATTTGTGTATCGGGTTCTACTTTAAACCACTTCTTGTATACTTCTGCATACGTTCCGTTTTCAATAACCGCATTCACAGCCTTATCAAAGTCTGCTTTAATCTTGCTTCCCTTTGGAAACATTAGTCCGTAAAATTCCTTAGCAAAAGCAGCTGAATCTTCAATGACAACAAAATTATCTTTCGGGTTGTTTTTTGCATATTGCTCGATAACTGTGTTATCAGCAACTACAGCATCTGCTCCGCCGCTTTTTAGTTCTAAGATTGCTAGGTTATTATTTTCAAACTTTTTGATTTTATCGCTATTTTTGCCTAAAAGACCTTCAACTGCTTCTTGTCCAGTTGTTGCATTTTGAACGGCTACCGTTTTATTATTCTTTAAATCTGCTGCACTCTTAATATCACTATCTTTTGGAACTAAGATTTTATTGGTTGATAAAAAGTAAGGTACTGAAAAATCATAGGTTTGTTTTCTTTCATCGTTGATGGTGATAGCGGAAAGTCCAATGTCAGCGATTTTCTTATCTAATTCAACGAAAATCGGATCCCAGCCAACATGCTCCACCTTAATTTTATAACCAGCTTCTTTTGCCACTACATTGATAAAATCGATATCAAAACCGACAACTTCCCCTTTATCCTGGTATTCAAACGGTGCATAGGCGGCATCTGTTACCACACGCAATGTCTTCTTTTCCCCGTCTCCCCCAGTTGTTGTGCTTGTACTCTTACTCGTTCCACAAGCTGAAAGAACTAAGAGTAGTGCTACCATTAATACAGTTGAAAATAGTTTAAATTTCTTCATTTGTTCAGACCTCCAATGTTTTTTTATAAAAATAATTATTGTGAGAATTGATAATATTTTGAATATACATGATTATAACCTGTTTTGACTTTATATTCAATATTTTAAATATTTTACTATATTAATACTGTAATAACCTGAAGTGTTTAGCATCGTAGAATAATGACTTATAACTTTCCTCTGCAATGGGCATTCGCCGTTACACCTCCTTTACACCTTCATAATCTATAGGGTATTTACCACATAAGGAGAGATGCCCAATGAATCCGTATGGTTATTATCAAATGCCACAAATGCCGGTTGATTATAATGCCTATGTACAACCAGAACAAATGAATTACTATGGTCAACCAGAACAATTTATTTCCTATGATCAACAAGAGCAAATGAATCCCTATGCTCCAGCAGAGCCATTTAATCCCTATCTTCAACCTGAACAATATGACCCAGCAAGGCAGCCACAGCAGGTTGAGCGCAGACTGAATCAACTGGAGAGGGCGAATGAGCGTCAAGAAAGAGAGATCAATCAACTACAACGCCAAGTAGCCCAAATCGACCGAAGACTCCAACGCATTAATCAACGCCTTCGTGCAGTTGAAAGAAGATTTAATTTCCCATTCACACCATTTGATGGAGAATACTAAGAGAAACTTTAAGGACCGGGCATGCGCCCGGTTCTTTTTATTCCCCAAGCATACATAGTCAGATTCTTTTACCCAATCTTGGATGACGATTTAAAATTCCTGTCAGTTTATCTAACAAAACCACTGACAAGAACCAAAAATTCAGTTAACTTTTCATTATAAACAAGGAAAGAAAGGAGGATTTCAAATGTATCGAAGAAATGATATAAAACTAGCTGAAAGAATCCTTCAATTAGATAAATTAAGAGATGAGTTGTATGAAGAACTCATGAAAACAATGGGATCTCAGGCGAATGAGCTTTTAAGAAGACTCCAAAATTATTAATTTCAGTTTGAAGGGGTGATGAAAGTTGGCCACTCATTTGCGTAAAGGACTCGAACGCCTTAGGCAGTTTTATATTATGAAGTTGTTAGACTCAGGCATTTCTGATTCTTCTGACCACGAGCTTTACTCTCTTACCTTCAATGAACTGGAAAGCCTATACAAAAAAATATTTTCCCCAACAAAATCATGACGAATGTACTCCATAGAACTTCTTCTGGTAAACAAGCAAAATAGTATGAATACCCAGTCCAATGTAAGAAAATCTAACATATAATATCATGTAATTAACAAATTGATTAATTATTGTAAACAATAGGGTGTGGTGAGAAACAAAAATGGGAAAAGACATATCATATAAAGATAAAAAAGTTATTACAATCGGGATTGTTCGGGACCTCACCGGTCTCTCCGAACGACAAATACGGTATTATGAAGAACGAAAGCTTATTTTTCCTGAAAGGTCTGCTGGAGGAAGCCGCAAATTTTCATTTTCAGATGTTGAACTACTGATGGACATTGCCAATAAAATTGAAGACGGCATTCAAACACATGATATTAGGAAAGAAATGCTTCGTGAACAAAAGAAACACAACCAAGAAGATGTACGCAGACAGATGATCCAAGGACAATTAAACGCCCAATTTGGTATCCGGAAAAAGTAAGGAGTTCACCCTTCAGTCCCATTCCTTCTATAAGGAATGGGCTTTTTCATTCCTTTATCTCTTATAACCTCTTACTTTCCCTAGCTCCAGTTAACGAACTACATAGGATGATTAACCACTTTTAAAAACCATGTAAGATTATCTTCCAGACTTATAGAAAATGATTCAGAATCATGTAAGAATACTAGCATACCGAATGTTAAGAAAATTAACATCAATCATAAGGGGGAAAATAAATGGATACTTTATTCTTAATGAACAGTCTCTGGGTAATGCTAGGTGCAATACTTGTCATTTTAATGATTGGCGGGTTCATCCTGTTAGAAACAGGTTCCACCCGCATGAAAAACGCAGGACATATTGCTGGTAAAACCATTCTCACATTTAGTATTAGCTCGATTGTATTTTGGGCAGTTGGATTTGGATTAATTTTCGGAAAAGGAAATGCACTTATAGGCTTTTCTGACTTCTTATACTCAGGCTATGATATCGATAGTTTATCACTTTCTGGTTCTGTTTTCTTTTTGTTCCAATTAGCTTTTGCAGGTATTTCCTTAACGATTGCATTTGGCGGTTTTGCTGAACGAGCAAAATTAGCTGTATATCTCGTATTCGCGGTATTATTTTCTGTTATTGTTTATCCTCCAATTGCTCACTGGATTTGGGGCGGCGGCTGGTTAGCAGAGATTGGTCAACAAGATTTTGCCGGTTCAACCGTTGTTCACTTAACTGGTGCTATGGCTGCATTGGCTGCTACGATTCTATTAAAACCACGTATCGGAAAATTTAATAAAGATGGTTCCGCCAATAATTTAGCTGGTCATAACCAAGTATTTACGGCATTAAGTGTTTTACTCTTATGGGTTGGTTGGTTCGGATTTAACGCGGGCAGTACATTATCCGTTGACAAGGGTTTCTTTGGATTCGTCGCACTAAACACAAACCTTGGTGCTGCTGCCGGTACTGTGGCAGCAATGATTATCTCTTGGATCGTATTGGGTAAGGCAGATGTTCCAATGATGTTAAATGGTGCATTAGCAGGCCTCGTAGCTATTACTGCTTCTTGTGCATTTGTTGATACTTGGGCCGCTGTCCTGATTGGTTTTATCTCTGGTATTCTTGTATTTTATAGTATTCGCTTCTTTGAGAAAAAAGGAATTGATGATCCAATCGCAGCACTATCTGTACATGGTACAGCAGGTGTCTGGGGAACGTTATCGACTGGTTTCTTTGCAACAAAAGAATTAGCCACTGTCGGAAAACCTGGATTATTTTATGGTGGCGGCTTCCATCAGCTCGGGGTTCAAGCATTAGGCGTTATCGCCTCTGGTGCCTTCGCCTTGGTCGCATCCTTTATCTTGCTCGCAATTATTAAAAAAGCAATGAATGGCTTGCGTGTCACAGAAGAAGAAGAGATTATTGGCTTAGATATTAGCGAGCACGGAAGCTATGGTTATCCAGAATTGCTTAAGACAGAACAAACAAAGGCTCTATAAATATTAATCTAGAAAGTGTGCAACTCCTATTTAGGGGTTGCACTCTTCTAGATTTTTTAAGAGGAGGTGAAAAATATGAATGATAATACCTACTCAGCAATTGCAGATTATAGAAAACTTCACATGAAGGGTGCTACAAGAGATCACTTTAAATTAAACGAACTTCATGACAACATAATTAAACAGGTATTGGAGATATCACTAAAAGAGGTTCTTGCTCGATATGGCCCACCGCCGTCTCCCTTTTCTTTCTTTGTGATGGGGAGTGCCGGACGTTTCGAACAATCTGTATGGAGTGACCAAGACCATGGAATTGTTTATCTCGATCCTACTGCTGAAGCAAAAGCTTATTTTTTGTCATTAGGTAAGGAAATTTCAAAAGGTCTTTATCAAGTTGGGTATCCTTATTGCGATGGCGGTGTCATGTCAGGCAATCCGTTCTGGTGTAAATCACATTCCGAATGGGAGAAACAAATAAAAAACTTGGCACTAGAGGCATCTTGGGAATCGTTACGGTATCTACTCATTTTTATTGATGGACGTTCTTTTTATGGAAAGCATCAACTCTTGGAACAACTAAAGACCTTTGTTTATCAAACCGTTCAAAAAGAACATCTTCTGTCAAGAATGTCAAACAATACTCTTCATTTCAAAAAAGGAATTGGCGTATTAGGTCAGCTATTAGTAGAGACCCATGGGGTACATACTGGATCTCTAAATATAAAGGAGACTGCCCTCTTTCCATATGTGAATGCCGCTCGTCTATTGGCAGTGAAAGAAAATCTACAGGAGACCTCTACCCTATCAAGGCTCAGCAAACTACAGATACATGACAAGGATATATATACAGCTATGTTTTTAAAACTGTTAAACTATCGTCTTCTATTTGCCAGTCAAGCAGACTATGATTCTGGTCACTATTTACCGGTCGACATCCTAACAAAAGAGCAAAAAAATGAAATAAAAGATATCATTAAAAATGGTGTAACTCTTCATCAATCAGTAAGAAAATTAATAGAAAAGGAGGGATAACATGAGAATGAATGATTTAGCACAATACTTTAGGCTAATTTCCGGCAAGCTTAGTTCTAATATTTATGCTGGAATTCAGGGACAAAGTAATCCACAACAGCTCTCGTTCATCCGGCAGCTGCAGAAAGAAATGAAAGTAAAAAACAACTTAGATACCCCGCTTAACGAATTAGAAGTCGTTGTATTTGATTTGGAAACCACTGGGTTTTATCCAGAAAAGGGAGATCGTGTCCTATCAATTGGAGCAGTAAAAATGATCGGTCAGCATATCGAGGACAATAATACTTTTTATTCCCTTGTAAAATCAAACCTTCCTCTTTCCGCAGAAATTTCAACTTTAACAAATATTCATGAAGATCAATTGCGGGATGCACCAGATGCCAGAGATGTCTTAATTCAATTTTTTAAGTATGCACAAAGCCATATCCTTGTTGCACACCACTCTAAACACGAAAAGTCCTTTATGCAAAAAATGACATGGGATCTGTTAAAGACTCGATTTGAACATCGAATCATCGATACGTCTTTCTTAATTCGCCTATCCGACTCCTCTATGAAATCATTACCACTTGAAGAAGTCTGCCATAAATGTGGGATTACCATAAAAGATCGCCACCATGCACTTGGCGATGCGATCATGACAGCGCAAATTTGGGCTAGCTATTTAAAAATAGCTCAAAAAAACGGATATAGTAATTTACGAGAAGTGTATGAACATCTTGCAAAGCTTTGAGCTTAAGAACACTATTTTAAACTAGTGTTCTTTTGTTAAGAATTAAAAATTTAAAGTTTGAAATACAATCGACTTTACAACACCTCCATCTTACTTACCTCTGAATATTCCCCCAGTTTTAATCCATTTCGCGGACAAAATAACCTTAAAATAAAAAAATTTCAAAAAAATTTTTTTCGCTGTTTTCCTTATCAGGACAATAATGTAAACGCTATCAACTTTTTTGATTTATTTGAATTGTCAGATTTTTATATTGACCATGTTTTCGATTGGTTGTATGATTATCGAAAATAATCATCTATTCAATAACAGCCATAGCTCCTCACCATTTGGAGATGGGTATGGCAATTCTTTTTAAAAAATTTGTTTAATCATTAAAAGCGTTCTATTATAAAAGAGGAGTGGTTAGGTTGGGGAGTCAATGGATTTTCCTTGGCGGCGAGTTCGTCAAGAAAGAAGATGCTGTAGTTTCAGTTTTCGATCATGGTTTTTTATATGGTGATGGTGTGTTTGAAGGGATACGCGTTTATAGCGGAAACGTCTTTAGACTCGATGCTCACCTGAAAAGACTGTATGAATCAGCACAATCCATTATGCTGAATATTCCATACACACAGGAGGAAATGACTCAATTAATCATCGAGACAATTAGAAAAAATCAGCTAGAAAGCGCCTATATTCGTGTCGTTGTTTCCCGTGGAAAAGGGAATCTCGGCCTAGACCCTTCTTCCTGCTCGAAACCAAGCGTCATTATTATTGCTGAAGAACTTAGCATGTACCCTAAAGAGTATTACGAACGTGGAATTAAAATTGCATCTGTTGCGAGTCGAAGGAATCGCCCAGATGTACTAAGCCCACAGATTAAATCACTTAATTATTTAAACAATATTCTAGTAAAATTAGAGGCCAATCAAGCTGGTGTTGAGGAAGCATTAATGCTTAATGATCAAGGTTATGTTACTGAAGGCTCAGCTGACAATATCTTTATTGTAAAAAATGGTACCATCTATACCCCGCCTGTTTATTTGGGGGCGTTAGAAGGAATTACCCGCAACGCTATCCTAGATATTGCAAGAGCCAAGGGCTTTGATGTCCGTGAATCACCATTCACAAGACATGATGTCTATGTGGCTGACGAGGTGTTCTTAACCGGAACAGCTGTAGAAGTAATTGCAGTTATTGATGTGGATGGCCGTAAAATTAGTGATGGAAAACCTGGTGAAGTTACTAAAGTTCTATTAGAAGAATTTAGGAAAATTGTAACAACAGACGGAGTGGCTTGTAACCCAACAGGTTCAAACCATGCAATCGTCAGTTAGGAGCTAAATTAATATGCGTAGCGATATGATTAAAAAGGGAATTGATCGGGCACCCCACCGCAGCCTTTTATATGCAACAGGGGTAAAAACGAGTGATCTCGAAAAGCCATTTATTGGCGTCTGTAACTCGTTTATTGAAATTATTCCAGGACATAAACACCTTAATCATTTCGGTGAGATTGTAAAAGAGGCCATCCGTGAAGCTGGCGGTATTCCTTTCGAATTTAATACGATTGGTGTTGATGACGGCATTGCAATGGGCCATATTGGTATGCGTTACTCCTTGCCAAGTCGCGAGATAATCGCCGATAGTGCCGAAACAGTCATTAACGCTCATTGGTTCGATGGTGTTTTCTACATTCCAAACTGTGATAAAATCACACCCGGAATGTTAATGGCAGCAGCCAGAACCAACGTCCCATCTGTATTTGTGTCAGGTGGCCCAATGGAAGCGGGAGTTTCCCCATCGACAGGAAAGAACCTTTCCCTCACTTCTGTTTTTGAGGGCGTTGGTGCTTACCATAACGGTACAATCAGCCAACAGGAATTGCTTGATATTGAAACAAATGCTTGCCCTACTTGTGGATCTTGTTCTGGTATGTTTACAGCGAACTCTATGAATTGTCTTATGGAAGTTTTAGGGATGACTGTTCCTGGAAACGGAACAATTGTCGCAACTTCAGAACAAAGGCATGAATTAATTCGCCAAGCTGCAAGGCATTTAATTGAATTAGTGAAACAAAATATTCGTCCACGTGACATCATTACAAAAGATGCAATTGATAACGCATTTGCTCTAGACATGGCCATGGGCGGATCAACCAACACGGTTCTTCATACACTGGCTATCGCTCATGAGGCTGGGATTGAATATGATTTGCGTAATGTTAACAAAATTGCAGAAAAAGTACCTTATTTAGCAAAAATAATGCCAGCATCCGATTACTCGATGGACGATGTACATCGCGCTGGCGGGATTAGCGCAATTATTAATGAGCTTTACAAAGTTGAAGGCGCGCTGCATAAGAACTGCTTAACTATTACTGGAAAGACACTTGAGGAGAATGTCAAGGATGCAATAATCACGAATGAACAGGTCATCCGGAGTAAAGACTATCCATATAGCCCAGTTGGTGGACTTTCCATCCTTTATGGAAACATTGCTCCAGATGGTGGAGTTATCAAGGTTGGTGCTGTTGATCCATCCATTAAAACATTCTTGGGTGAAGCAATTGTTTTTGAATCCCAGGAAGAAGCACAAGAAAATATAAATAATGGCACTGTCCAAGCGGGACACGTTGTCGTTATTCGCTATGAAGGTCCAAAAGGCGGTCCTGGAATGCCTGAAATGCTTGCTCCAACTTCCGCTATTATGGGTCGTGGATTAGGTAAAGAAGTTGCGCTGATTACTGATGGCCGCTTCTCTGGTGCCAGCCGCGGAATCTCCATCGGTCATATTTCACCAGAAGCAGCTGAAGGCGGTCCGATCGCCCTTGTTGAAAATGGTGACAAAATCTTAATCGAGCTAGAAGCACGCTCCATCCAACTACTAGTTGATGACGAAGTTTTAGAAGAAAGACGTAAGGCATGGGTGAAACCTGAACCAAAAATCAAAACAGGTTACCTTGCAAAATATGCAAAACTCGTTACATCTGCCAATACTGGCGGCATTATGAAATTTTAGAAATACCAATGGGAATTCGTAGTACCCCTCCCCTTCCTAAGGAAGTTAAGGTACTAAAAGCGTTAAATGAAGATCTTTTGACAAAAAAATAGCGAATAAATCGATGACGGGAATAAAGGAATAAGATTTAGTATTTTCAGAGAGCTGGGGTTGCTGGAAGCCCAGTAATACAACTTATTCCGACATCATCCCTGAGTGTTGAGCCGAACGGTCCTGACTTTAGTAGGCTCAGTCGGGTGCATATCTTAGAGCACCTGTTACAAAAAGAAGCGTTCTATGTTTTAGTGGATCGCTTCATAAGGCAGTATTCGTAAGGATACTGTAAAACCGGGTGGTACCGAGAAAATGAAAGGCCTTTTCTCCCCGATTATTCTGCTTATGTTTTCGTTTTTGCAGTTAATTCGTGGAGAATGGGCCTTTTTGACTATGCATAAAGATTTATTGTCAAATTCCGACGTTTTTCCAACAAAATTTTCTGTTTATTTACAAATTTCTATATTATAATACAAAAATGACAAATCACTATTTTCCGACATCTACATTCAATTTTTACCCTTAAGGAGGGATTATGACGTGAAAGTAGAAGCAAAAAAGCTTGAGGTCCAAACTACAACAGAGCCGAGAACCGGTGCAGACCTTCTCATCGACTTACTGAAAAAAGAAGGTGTGGAAACGCTGTTTGGATATCCCGGGGGTGCCGTCCTTCCAATCTATGATGCCATTTACCGCGCCCAGGGTACAATCAAGCATGTTCTCTTCCGACATGAACAAGGAATGATCCATGCAGCTGAAGGGTATGCCCGAGTTACAGGGAAACCTGGAGTCGTTCTTGCCACATCAGGACCTGGGGCAACCAACCTTGTGACAGGAATAACTGATGCGATGATGGATTCCCTGCCGCTTGTTATATTCACAGGTCAGGTTGCACGAAGTGTCATTGGAACTGACGCCTTCCAAGAGGCTGATGTTATGGCGATTACAACACCAATCACTAAACATAACTATCAGGTACAATCTATCGAGGACTTACCACGCATCGTCAAGGAAGCTTTTCATATCGCTTCTACCGGACGACCAGGGCCCGTCTTAGTCGATGTCCCTAAAGATATTTCCGCAGGATTTTTAACTGAGGAACCAGAAGAAGCGAGCATTAATTTACCTGGATACCAGCCAACAACAAAGCCAAATCCATTACAAATTAAAAAGCTTGCCGATTCGATTTCAAAGGCGATCAAGCCTGTAATTCTTTCAGGCGCAGGTGTTCTCCATGGGAAAGCCTCTGCTGAACTAACAGCTTTGGCGGAAAAACACCAGATCCCGGTGGTCACAACTTTACTTGGACTTGGTACTTTTCCGGCAGATCATCCCCTCTCGTTAGGAATGGGTGGAATGCACGGAACATATGCAGCTAACATGGCCATTTACGAATGTGATCTGCTTATCAATTTTGGAGCCCGCTTCGATGACAGACTAACAGGTAATCTTAAACACTTCGCACCTTTTGCGAAGGTTGCCCATATTGACATCGATCCAGCCGAAATTGGTAAAAATATTCCAACAAATCTCCCAATCGTTTCTGATACGAAAGAGGCACTTACTGAACTGCTTGATCAAGCGATTGAATCACCAAATTCTGCTGAGTGGCTGGAAAAACTGAGCCAAAACAAGCAGGAATATCCGCTTTGGTATAAGCATGATCCAAACGGAATGTGTCCGCAATGGGTCATTGAAGCAGTCCATAAAGTAACTAACGGTGACGCCATCGTCGCAACCGATGTAGGGCAGCACCAAATGTGGGCAGCACAGTATTACACTTTTAAAGAGCCGCACCGCTGGATTACCTCTGGCGGACTTGGAACAATGGGCTTTGGCTTCCCTGCTGCGATTGGCGCACAAATTGCCGCACCGGATAGTACCGTTGTTGCAATTGTTGGAGATGGCGGTTTTCAAATGACACTTCAGGAATTATCGATTATTTATGAAAGAAACCTTCCTGTAAAAATCATTATTGTCAACAACGGCGCACTTGGAATGGTTCGCCAATGGCAGGAACTATTACACGGAAACCGTATTTCAGAATCGATCCTTCATACACAGCCTGATTTTGTCAAACTTGCAGACAGCTATTCGATTAAGGGTTATCGGGTTAATAATCAAGAAGAACTGATCACTGTTTTACCGGAAGTATTTGCTCATAATGGTCCGGTATTAGTTGATTGCCGTGTACTTCAACAAGAGAAAGTATTCCCAATGATTGCTCCTGGCAAAGGAATCCATGAAATGATTGGGGTGAAACCATGAAACGAATCATAACCGCAACCGTTCAGGATCGAGCCGGTGTACTCAACCGCGTTACTGGACTTTTGCAAAGACGGCAATTCAATATTGAAAGTATTTCCGTTGGTCCAACAGAAACGGAAGGTGTTTCAAGAATGACCCTGGTTGTCGAGATTGAAGATGAACAGCGTCTCGAACAAGTGACAAAGCAACTCAATAAACAGATTGATGTTTTAAAGGTTTCTGATATTACTGATAAAGCAGTCGTTGTCCGCGAATTGGCCTTGATTAAAGTAGCCAGCAGCAGCCAGCTCCGCAGTGAGATTAACGGAATTATTGATCCATTTCGTGCGATTGTTATTGACGTAAGTAAGGATAGCTTAGCCGTTCAAATCACCGGCAAACCTGAAAAAATCGATGCATTACTAGAATTGCTTCGCCCTTATGGAATTAAAGAAATTGCCAGAACAGGGTTGACCGCCCTTTTACGCGGGCATCAACCGCACGTAAACGAACTAACTCACCACACCCTACAAAAATAATAATTTACCTTGAAAGGATGATAGATCATGGCAAAAGTACTATATAACGGAGATATTCAAGAAGAGGTTTTACAAGGAAAGAAAATCGCAGTAATTGGATATGGTTCACAAGGTCATGCACATGCACTTAATTTAAAAGAGAGCGGTTTTGATGTAGTAGTTGGATTAAGAGGCGGAAAATCATGGGATAAAGCAGTTGAAGATGGCGTTGAAGTTACTTCAGTTGCAGAGGCAGCTGCAGCAGCTGACGTTATTATGGTTCTTCTTCCTGATGAAATGCAGCCAAAGGTTTACAAAGAAAGCATCGAACAACACCTTAAAGCAGGTAAAGCCCTTGTTTTTGCCCATGGTTTCAATGTTCACTTTAGCCAAATCGTTCCTCCTGCAGATGTAGACGTATTTTTAGTAGCACCAAAAGGCCCAGGTCATTTAGTACGTCGTACTTACACTGAAGGCGCTGGTGTACCAGCACTTTACGCAGTTTATCAAGACTACACTGGTCAAGCACGTGATCTTGCCCTTGCCTATGCAAAAGGTATTGGCTCAGCCCGTGCAGGTGTTTTAGAAACTACCTTCCAAGAAGAAACAGAAACAGATCTTTTTGGAGAACAAGCTGTTCTTTGCGGCGGAACTACTGCCCTTATCAAAGCTGGATTTGAAACTCTTGTTGAAGCTGGTTATCAGCCTGAAGTTGCCTACTTTGAGTGTTTACATGAATTAAAATTAATCGTTGACCTTTTATATGAAGGTGGCTTTGAAAATATGCGCTATTCAATCTCCGATACTGCACAATGGGGAGATTTCGTTTCTGGACCACGTGTCGTAAATGCGGATACCAAAGCACGGATGAAGGACGTATTAACAGATATCCAAACTGGTGTGTTTGCTAAAGGCTGGATCCTTGAAAACCAAGCAAACCGCCCACAATTCAACGCAATTAATCGCGCTGAAAACAATCACCAAATTGAACAAGTAGGTCGTGAGCTTCGTGCATTAATGCCGTTTATTAAAAACAAACCAGTAAATGCAAAGAAAGAAGTGGTGGTAAATGGTTCACGTTAACATCTTCGATACGACATTACGCGATGGCGAACAGTCCCCTGGTGTAAATTTAAACCAGCTTGAAAAATTGGAAATCGCAAGACAACTTGAACGGTTTGGTGTTGACATTATGGAGGCCGGCTTCCCGGCTTCCTCCCAAGGTGATTTTGAAGCAGTAAGAGCAATCGCCCGGAATATTAAAAATGTATCAGTCACAGGCCTGGCAAGAGCGACGAAATCGGACATTGACATTGCGTGGGATGCGTTAAAAGATGCTGCAGAACCAAGGTTGCATGTTTTCCTTGCCACCTCTCCTATCCATATGCAATATAAACTGATGAAAACACCTGAGGAAGTCACCCAAATAGCGGTAGACATGGTTTCATATGCTAAACGGAACTTCCCGCATATTGAGTGGTCCGCTGAAGATGCTTCTCGCTCTGACCTTGATTTTCTTGTTCAAATTATTACCAAGGTCATCGATGCTGGTGCAACAGTCATCAATCTTCCGGATACAGTCGGATATACCACACCAGAAGAATATGGACGCATGTTCCGCTACATCCGCGACAACGTTCCAAATATTCATAAAGCAGCATTATCTTGCCATTGTCATGATGACTTAGGGATGGCCGTTGCCAATTCCCTAGCTGCTATCGAAAACGGGGTTACGCAAGTCGAGGGTACGATTAATGGAATTGGAGAACGCGCAGGTAATGCAGCTTTAGAGGAAATTGGAGTTGCCTTAAATATTCGTAAAGATAAGTATCCTTATACTACGAATCTCGTGTTAAAAGAAATAAAACGCACGAGTGACCTTGTCAGCCGCTTTACAGGTATGATTGTTCCTCCGAATAAAGCAGTTGTTGGAAAAAATGCCTTCGCACATGAATCAGGGATCCACCAGGATGGCGTCTTAAAAAATACGTTAACCTATGAGATTATTACGCCTGAATTAGTAGGGGTTAAATCTAATGATTTAGTTCTTGGCAAACATTCCGGCCGCCATGCATTCAAAGATAAAATTGAGCAAATGGGCTTTGAACTCTCGGACGAAAAACTAGTCGAAGCGTTTACTGCTTTTAAACTATTAACCGATCGTAAGAAAGAAGTAACAGACGAAGATTTATTTGCAATTTTAACCGATATCCAAACAACGGCTGTTGATATTAAAAAATATGAACTGGTTGCCTTCCAAGTCCATTACGGTTCAGCAAACTTGCCAACCGCAACTGTGGCGCTAACCACTCCCGAAGGTATTCGCGTGGAAACGGCGCGCACAGGCTCAGGCAGTGTCGAAGCTTTAATGAATACCTTAGAAGCATTGATTAAAGAAGAAATCCATCTTACTGATTTTAGATTAAGCTCGATCGGTCAAGGACGTGATGCACTTGCTGAGGTTCATGTCAAAATGACAGTAAACGGATCACCTGTAACCGGCCGTGGTTCAGCACAGGATGTTCTGGAAGCATCAGCAAAATCATTCTTGAATGCAGTGAATCGTGTATTTTTCAACCAAAGTTCAACTGTGAAGGAAACGGCGAAAATATAAAAAATCAAACAAAAAATGAGGAGGTTGCTTCTAATGAAAAAACGAATTGTCTTACTTCCCGGTGATGGCATTGGTAAGGAAGTTATTAACTCTGCAAAAGACGTGTTAAATGCAATTGCTGAAGAATACAATCATACTTTTAGCTTTGAAAGCCATGAAATCGGAGGAGCAGCCATTGACCTTTACGGCACACCGCTTCCTGAAACAACCGTTAATGCTTGTAAACAGGCAGATGCGGTCTTGCTGGGTGCTGTTGGGGGGCCAAAATGGGATACCAATCCCTCCCATTTACGTCCTGAACGAGGCTTGCTTGGAATCCGGAAGGCACTTGATTTATATGCGAATTTAAGGCCGATCAAAGGATTTAAAAACCTTCTTCATGCATCACCCTTAAAGGAAGAAGTAGTCTCTGGGAGCGACCTCCTTATCGTTCGTGAATTAACTGGCGGCCTTTATTTCGGAACACCAAGTGAACGCCGCGACAACGGAAACTCCGTTGTAGACACGCTTGTTTATTCTCGTCAAGAGATTGAAAGAATTGTCGATAAGGGCTTTCAAGCAGCCCAGCAGCGCAGCGGTCATCTTACTTCGGTTGATAAAGCAAATGTACTTGAATCCAGTAAGCTATGGCGCGAAATTGTCGAAGAGAAAAAAGCTCAGTATCCAGATGTAGCCGTTGAACATGTTTTAGTAGATGCTGCTGCTATGAAATTAATCACAAACCCAACTCAGTTCGACGTAATCGTAACGGAGAATCTATTTGGTGACATTTTAAGCGATGAAGCCTCAGTAATCACAGGATCATTAGGTATGCTTCCTTCTGCTAGTTTAAATGAAAGTGGGGTTGGTCTTTATGAGCCTGTTCATGGCTCTGCCCCAGATATCGCTGGTAAGGGTATAGCCAATCCAGTTGCAATGATTTTGTCTGCAGCACTGATGCTTCGCTATTCCTTCCAATTGAATGACGAAGCAAAAGTGATTGAAGATGCTGTCCAATCGGTTTTAGATGCTGGCTTCCACACAGGCGATCTTCAAGTTGCAAATGGACGCCTTGTTGGGACAGCGGAAATGACTAAGCTTATTGCAGATTATATTAAATCGCAAAACGCTTCGAAATGTATCGCCAGCTGTTATTTTTAATGATTGATTGGGTGGGTAAATCGTCTTTGTTGCGATTTACCCCTAAATTTATCCAAAATATTTGTTAGTTAGTCATACAATAAAATTCATAAATGTGAGGAAGGACGCTATGCAAACACCAAAAAATATTATCCAAAAAATTTGGGAAAAGCATGTTGTACATCAAGAAGAAGGAAAGCCGGATTTATTATATATTGATTTACACCTTGTTCACGAAGTAACCTCTCCTCAGGCATTTGAGGGCTTGCGAATGAACGGGCGCAAGGTGCGACGACCGGACCTTACTTTCGCAACGATGGATCATAATGTTCCAACTCGCCAGCGTCTTGTAATCAATGACCCTATTTCAAAAAAACAAATCGATACACTGCAAGAGAATTGTCAGGAATTCGGGATTACACTCGCTGATATTCATCATCCTGATAACGGGATTGTCCATGTAATTGGACCTGAACTTGGTCTTACCCAGCCTGGTAAAACGATTGTTTGCGGTGATAGTCATACCTCTACACATGGTGCATTTGGTGCACTTGCTTTTGGAATTGGTACAAGTGAGGTTGAGCATGTTCTTGCAACACAAACACTTTGGCAAGCACCGCCTAAAACGTTAAATGTAAAAGTGAACGGAAAGCTAGGTACTGGCGTAACTGCTAAAGACTTAATTCTTGCCATTATCGGTAAATTCGGTGTCCAATTTGGAACTGGCTATGTGATGGAATATACAGGTGAAGCCATCCGCGCCCTCTCCATGGAAGAACGAATGACCGTTTGTAACATGTCCATTGAGGCGGGCGCTAGAGCCGGGCTTATTACTCCGGATGAAACCACTTTTGAATACTTAAGAGGAAGACGGCATGTCCCTCAAGGTGAAGCGTTTGAAGAAGCAGTTGCACAATGGAAGGCTCTTGCTACGGATGAAGATGCTGCCTATGATCGGGTTGTTGAAATTGAAGCAGCCGAAGTTGAACCACAGGTAACGTGGGGAACAAATCCAGGAATGTGTATTCCAATTACTTCCAATGTACCAAACCCTGATGAAACTGAGAAGACAAGCGAGAAGGACGAGATTAACCGTGCGCTTGAATACATGGGCCTTGAAGCAGGTCAGCCTATTTCAAGTGTAAAAATTGACCATGTTTTCATCGGTTCTTGCACTAATTCGCGCATAAGCGACTTACGAAGTGCAGCTGAGGTTATACGGGGCTTAAAGGTCAGCCCATCTGTTACCGCCATCGTTGTTCCTGGTTCATTTAGCGTTAAGCTTGCGGCAGAAAAAGAAGGACTTGATAAAGTCTTTACGGATGCAGGCTTTGAATGGCGCGAGGCTGGCTGCAGCATGTGCCTTGCGATGAATGATGATATCGTTCCACCGGGGGAACGCTGCGCATCTACTTCTAACCGAAATTTTGAAGGGCGCCAAGGTAACGGGGCCAGAACCCATCTGGTCAGTCCTGAAATGGCAGCCGCGGCCGCTGTTGCAGGCCACTTCGTTGATGTTCGACAATTTACTGCAGCACAGGAGGTTAGATAATATATGGAACCTTTAAAAACCCATCAAGGCCTTGTTTATCCATTAAACCGGTCAAACATTGATACTGACCAAATTATCCCAAAGCAGTTTTTAAAGCGGATTGAACGCAGCGGCTTTGGACAATTCCTGTTTTATCATTGGCGTTTTGATGACAATGGAAATCTTCGTCCTGATTTTTCTCTGAATGATCCAAAATATAAAGGCGCATCGATTTTGGTTGCTGGTGAAAACTTTGGCTGCGGCTCCTCTCGTGAGCACGCTCCATGGGCAGTTCAAGATTTTGGCTTTAAAATTGTCATTGCCCCAAGTTATGCAGATATTTTTAAAAACAATTGTGTAAAAAATGGGATTCTCCCTATCCAGGTTAGTGACGAACAAGTTCAGTACATTATTAAAAAAGCTGAATCCGAAGAATACCAATTAACCGTAGACCTTGAGAATCAAGTGGTTTATGATAACGAAGGCTTTAAGGTTACATTCGAAATTGCCCCGTATCCAAAAGTCATGCTGCTTAATGGCTGGGATGAAATTGGAGTTACCTTAACGTACGAGGATAAAATAGAGCAATATGAACTTGCAAGTAAATAACCATTAAAAAAATGAGCTTGGAATCCAGGCTCATTTTTTATTGCTTCTCACAGCTTGTTTAATATATTTCTATTCTCAGGTTCTTCGTTAAAGGTCAGGACCTCCTCAACTGGCTCGTAGGATTCACCATAAAACTGATGATCTTTATAGGTGTGAATCATATCATATGTTTTTCTCATAGCTTCAAAAATCATTTCTTCTGATTCTTCATTAGGCGCCCAGTAGAGGATTTCCATCCTATTTACCTCATTTGTCGCCAATGATTTTCTCTCATATCCAATGGACACGGCGTGCTCGAATTTTTCTCTTTTATAAAAATGAAGACGTTTTTCTGTATCGCTATCCTCATAGCTGACTGGTTCCACTTCAAGGATGATCGGCTTCCCTTTTTGTTTTAACTTTTCCAAGAGTTTATGGCCTAGTCCCTCACCACGAGCATTTTTTGAAACAAATAAATAATCAATAAACACAAAATTGTCTAATTCCGCATACATCAAAACATGGTTTGGCCCCTCATCTTTATGATAGATGTTTGAACGTTCTTTCAGTAAGGTTTCCATGTGAGCTCTTGATTTCATTTCTTCAACAGGAAAATACTGATTCAACTTTTCATACCAATGCATGGACACACTCCTTAAAAACCAGGTAATTGATCAAGATTATTTTCTTTAATTCCGTCTGGCTCACTACGGATGATGTCACGACCATATTTGTGAAAGACATCCACATGAGCGATCTTGCCAGCTTTCGCCTCATTCAAAGCCGTGATATAATCCAACTCGCGTCCAGCGCTTGTTTTAAAAGCGATAATATCTCCATCATCGTTCTTCCTGACGGAAACGAACTCTTCTTTGCCATCTGGATTACTATCACCTGCTTCCATTTGGGCTTGCTGCTGACTCTCCTGCTTGTATTCCTCATAAATTTGTTCAAAATCTTTTTGATCCATTGATTCCACCTCCGAACATTTGTTAGTATTTTTCTTTTTATTAAAAATATCCGCTCTTAAGAAATTGTCAAAAATTTTTCAAATTTGTCCTGTTACAGGAATTGCCCGACTCTTCAGTTATGTTTTTCAAAATTAAATACATGAGATAAATGACAACGATATTTAGGAGTAGAATGAGCACCACAACTGCTGAACTTACTTCAACACCGGCCTGAATTTGAAGGAAAATCATCGCTGAGAGGGCTGTTAACAAGGTGATATCTTTGATGATGATGACGGATGCTAGAAGATAGCCAAATGGCTTTCGCTTAATGAGCAGTATTCCCGATATAATTCCCACAGGAACAACAAACCCAAGATCTAATGCCTGAATGACGAGTGTAGTATAGTGTTCGATACCTTCTGTAGGGGTGTGATTCATTAGTGGCTTTACTATCTTCCCGAGCCACATCATTCCAAATACAAACGAAGCAAAGAGTAAGAAGCCGCCAATTATTTTCACAGGTAGTTTTTCTTTGAATGATAGCGGTAATTTCGCAATCTCAAACGACATCATTGCCAGTGTAAAAGCAAAGAAGCTTGCCGCCATAAGGATTACATAAACGAGGAACATGGAGTTATACATAGATAGAAATGAATAGGATGCATAGGTGTACAAGAAATACCCAAGCGTTCCAGTGAGGAGCAAATGCCCTTTTAACAGTCCTTTTCTAGACAAATATAGTGAAAAGACAAGTAAAGGTACGCCAAAGAATAATGTCACATAATCCTGGGCGATTGCCTGTGCTGCCATCGATACGGAATCATGTTTGTATAGACCCTTCCCATAAATTGAAACGGTTTCTCCAAAAATAGACTTATATTCGTACTCCCCTGCTCCTTGATTTGGAAAAATTGCGTAAGACGTTGCAATAATCGATAAAAGGGTTATTACAAAGACAAGCATACTTATAGACTTTTGGTTCTTCATGTTGAATTCCTCCCTTCTAAAATAGTAATTACTCTATATGTTCTTATTTACATCCTAAACTAACTCATTTAAATAAACTAACCGCTACCTGGCTGTTCACAAAAAATTCAGAACTTAATCAATCGTAAAGCTGTTTCCTTTACGGCGTTAACAATAAAGAGTAATTTCAGGCAAAAAAAAAGCTTGTAGACTGGTGAAATTTGTCCACAAGCTAATCTTTCCTTTTGTTAAAACTTCTGAGGGAACTGTTTGATGATTCCATCTGATAAGACGTCAGCAATTTTTATTAGATGGATTTCCCCTTCATCAAACGCACGAATGTCTCCGTTCCAATCATTTTTAAGTCTTGCAAGTACACTCTGTGTAATCATTTTTAAGTGCGCATGTAACAACTGCTTCAATGCAGTGTTATTCCAATTTGGATTTGCACTGCTGAGAAATGCTGCAATATCATCGGCATTTTTGTACCATGCAGTATTATATTTTTGCAAATCAACTTGATTATTGGCTTTGGCAGCTTCGAGTACCTTTCCGGCAAGCAGGATATCCTCTCGTAATAATTGTGCAAGCTTTGTTCCTGCTGCTTCACCGTAAAAAGGTTTGATTGCATTTCCTAAATCATCTTGGTTTTTCAAAAGTCTTGTCAGGACCATTTGTTGGTCTTTAAGATTTGCTTCCGCACTAACAATATAACTTCTTGTCCAAATGCCATGCTCCATCCAAAGTCTTCTAAAGTTAAACTTTAGCTGGTGTGCAGACTCACTCATGGTCTGCTTCTGGTTAACTGGTGGTGGGGGCGGGGCTGCCTTCACGCTAATGGCAGGTAAAATTAAGGCTATAGACAATAGCAATAGAGTAAATTTCTTAGAAAATTTTTTCAAATGATAATCTCCTTCTAGTAAAGTTAATTCAAAAGGATTTTTCCCTAAAAATGAAAATATTATTTATCGCCGAATAATGTCATAATAATTTTAATAAGAATGTCCTTTGGAGTGAGAAATGATTGCTTTATTTAGAGAAAAACCATGATCCAAGAAAGAATGCCGCAATCCTTGCCCAATTTACAAACCAATTGGACCTAAAAAGGGCCATTCAAGAAACCGAGCAGCTTTTCAATCGAACACGAAGGAATGAAGCCTCTCCTCGTCAGAAGGAAATTCGTCATCTGACCGGATCACTTCCTCAAAAAATGACAACAGCTTTGTTTCGCCACTTATCGACGACCGCTAATTCTGATGATCAAGGAAAGGTTAAGATAGATCCTGAAGGAAATGTGATTCCGGATTGGAAAGGCATGTTGGATGAAGAATACTTGAATTTACATAAGAATATGGTGAAAGAGGTCCATGTTGAAGATTTTGGAGCAATTGGCGATGGGAAGACGGATAACACCTTTGCATTTAAAAAAGCGATTGGCAACGGCAAGGTGAAAGTGGTTGTACCAGCTGGAGTATTTATAACAAAGGGAATCCAACTGCCCTCTTGGACCATGTTTGTTGGCGCAGGAAAAGGTGTAACGACGATTAAACTTCATGATGTTGCCGATAAAGGTACTCGGCTCATTACTAACAGGAATCACTGGAAAGGGAATCATCATCTTTATGTCGGCTCCCTAAGTTTGGACTGGAATGTCGAAAGGCTTGGCAACGTGGCGAAAACAAGTACTTGGGGAAATCACTCCAGCTGCTTAACGTATGCAAATGTTACTTATGGCTGGGTTAAGGATGTTGAAGGAATGAATCCAGGACTGCATTGCTTTGATGTTACATCAACTCTGTACAATTATGCGGGTGACGGCTTTCGCGCCCGCGGCGGCAGCAAGTATGTCTGGCTCGATAACTTGAATGGCTATGGTTTCGGTGATGATGGTATCACCACCCATCACAGTGATTATGTCTTTATCTCCCGCTGCCATCTGTGTGACCCAAGTGGTCGTGCCCACAAGATGGGCTTTTCTAACTCCAACGGGATTGAGGTCGATGATGGTTCGAGGAATGTGTTGCTTGTTAATAATTCTTCTGCCCGATGCTTTGGCGGGGTGGAAATAAAAGCGCACGAAAATTCTTCAGCCGCTTCAAACGTACAAATTATCGGGCATATTTCGGTCCACGATAACCGCTCGTTTAATTTCCGGCATATTGGACATCACAAAAGCACGGAGGCTGAGTCACAAACTGCTTACAATATTAGTGCTGCCAATCTTGTATCCATCGCGCCGATTTTTACTGAGTTATATAAAGGCTCAACGCCGCGCGGTATGGTTGTCTCAGCTTATAAAAATGTAGTCATTAACCATTTTACTTTGGCTGGTGACCCCAATTATGACTACAAAGGCCACCCGGTAATTGCCGTTCAATATCGGGCCAGAAATGTGATATTAAAACATATATCTGTTAAAGATTTTAAAAAAGCGGGGAGCGATATTAAAGTATTCGGAGGTGAAAATAGAGCGGATTCTATTCAAATTTATGATGTGATGAGTCAAAATTCCGCGCCAAAAGCGATCGAGGTCGGATTAGGGGTCAAAGATATTACCATTGAAAATGCGAAAAGCGTCGACAATTATTTGTGACGCTTTTCTTCTTTTTCTACTGTTATGTCATCGACTAGTTTTTCGGCCACTTTCCGATATAAATTACTCATATGAACGAGTGATGAGATCATTAGCACCTGCTCAAGGTAGAGGGAAGTTTCATTGTGTGCCTCTTCAATTTCCTCTTTTACCTCGGTCACTCTTTTTTCGATATCCTCTTTAAAATCCTCGACATTTTGGCCGTTTAGGTTCAAATAACTAGTATAAAAAGAATCTAGGTCTATCTCATCCTGGATAATCTTCTTATTTACCCCATCAAGGGTTACCTTAATATCATTAATTGATAGTGCCCCTTTAAGCTGGTAAATCAAGCTCATTAAGATCAAGTGTTCTCTTGAATATTTCTTATTGTGAATCGGAAAAATTAGCTTCCCTTTTGCATAATTATTAATCATCGTTTTAGTAAGTACCTTTTCCTCTTCATTCCGCTTCGATTCATTAAATTTATTTTCGAATAATTGAATGACTTGATCCATATATAAGTCTATTTTGGGTATTTCATTTAAATTTAAGTTCGTATCTAGGCCAAGATTTTCAATAATTTGATTGATATTTTCCAATTTAAAGACCCCGTTCATTTGCTTTATATTTTTTATTATACCTAAACAGATATGTATTGACTAGATATAAAAATACCAGTATCATTATATGTAGTTATCAAAACTACATGCTGTGCTAGGGGGCATTTAAATGAACAATTACATTCGCGAACCTATCAACGGACTAACCCATTTAGCCGGAGCAGTTTTAGCCTTTGTCGGGCTCCTTGCGATGGTTATCAAGGCGGCTGCGACGACAAGTTCACCGTCTGCAATTACTGCGGTCATTATTTTCGGCGTTAGTATGATTCTGCTTTACTCGGCATCGGCCACCTATCACATGGTGATTGCTCACGATCAAGTAATTGCCTTTTTACGACGGCTGGATCATTCGATGATTTTCATTTTAATCGCAGGTACGTATACTCCTTTTTGCTTTATCAGTTTGAACGGAAAAATAGGTGCGATTCTATTTTCAATTATTGCAGGAATAGCGATTAGCGGGGTTGTTTTTAAAATGGTCTGGTTTAATTGCCCTCGCTGGATTTCTACCTCCTTGTATTTAGCGATGGGTTGGATGATTGTGTTTGTATTCTCGCCGCTAACTGGAAGCTTAAACCCGATTGGTTTATTTTTGCTCATCCTCGGGGGAATTTTTTATACGATTGGCGGGATCATCTACGGTGCAAAACCTAAGTTCTTGCAGTCAAAGTACATGGGCTTCCATGAGATTTTTCATATTTTCATTTTACTAGGAAGTTTGGCACATTTTTTAACCGTGTTCCTTTACGTCATTTAATTTCGAGACTTTCAAAACGCCTACGTTATTGGCGTTTTTTGTTTTTGAAATATCTTTTTAAAAATAGCACAAAATAATACTAGGACTATTAATAAAGCACCACAAAAAGATAGAGGTGTTTATGTTGTTTCGATTGATTTTTCAACTGATTGTGATTGGACTTTGTTCGATGTTATTTGGATTTGCCTTTAATACGTTTCTTATTCCACATAAACTAACTTCCGGCGGTGTAACAGGCATCGCCTTTTTTATTCACCATTTTTTACATATCAATACTGGCTGGATTATTTTGCTGATCAATATTCCTCTATTTTTAGTAGGACTAAAATATTTAGGAAAAAAATTCATTTTGCTCACTGGTTATGCCGTTATTGTTTTATCATTCAGCATGAAATTTATTCCGATTCATCCCATTAGCCATGATATTCTTCTTTCTTCCATCATTGGAGGGGCCCTTTATGGTATCGCGGTTGGAATTATCATTCGGATTGGAGGCTCGACTGGCGGAACGGATATAGTTAGTCTCACACTTGCAAAAAAAAAGGAACTTATTTTGGATGGGGCATCACACTTTATACGATTATCACCATTTATGTGTCTGGTCGTGCCGTTGATATGGTATACACTAATCAGAATAAATTAACCCTAACGATTGTGACGGATAAGTATGAAGAGCTTACGGATGCACTAATTCATTTGCATGCACGAGGGGTCACGGTAACGTATGCAGAAGGGGCATACACCCATAAGCCCAAAAAAGTGTTAACCACGGTGATTACAAAATACGAACTAAATGAAACAAAACACACGATTAGAACGGTGGATCAGAAGGCTTTTGTGAACATCATGCAAACGATGGAGGTAATGGGACGCTTCCGAAGGGATTAAAGAGGGGCTGATGCCCATGGAACTTAATTTTTTTTGGTTGAAGGGATTAGTCGTATGCACTAGTTACCGTTGGGCTGATTTTTTAGCCTTCACGAGCATTAGTCGGTTCCTTTGGTTACCGCTGGACCATCTTTTCAGCCTTTCCGGGCATCATACGCTTCCTTTGGTTACCGTCAGACCAATTTTTCATCCTTCACGGGCATCATACGAGTCGTATGATTACCTCTGAACCGATTTCCCACCCTTCACGGGCATCATACGATTGAAATCCCTCCTACTTCATCGTTCTATCCCAATTAATCTACCAAGTTCCTCCATCAATACCAGTGCGTGATTATGGACCGGGTCCTTTGCTCCATAGAGGAGTGTTACTGGGCCCTTAGCTTCCATTTCAATGATTTGCCGGATGTATTCCCGCTTTTGTTCGTCCGTGCGAAGTTCCTCTAGGTATCTAATGCAGAATTCTTCAAATAGCTCAGGTTTATGACAGAACCATTTCCTCAATTCGTTGCTTGGAGCTAGATCTTTAAACCAAAACGAAAGCTTCGCGGCTTCTTTCGAAATCCCCCTCGGCCATAAGCGGTCAATTAAGATTCTGCAGCCATCCATTTCCTCATAGGGCTCATAGATCCTTTTCATAAAAAGATTAGACATAATAATTCACCTCATTCTTATATTAGTTTTTGTGTCCACCCCGTATGGACAAATACATTGATTTGTCCACGAATGGTGTCAGGCACCAAAATTGAAATGGTATCAAATGCGACCCAGTTAATCTTCGTCTTTTACGTCGATACTTTCTGGGATGGGTTCGTTCAGGATTTCTTCGATTAGTTGTTTGTATTTTTCCATTTGTTTTAGGTGGGTCCTGAATTGTTCTTTGTAGATTAGGTATTCTTCCCCGTCAAATAGGGCGCGGATTTTCTTTTGTTGGATGAGGCTTTTGACAGTTGCCTCAGGAACCGATAAATATTCTGCTGTCTCTTTTATAGTAATGTACAATATGATTACTCCTCTTTTAATAAATTGATTTGTTGGACAACCCGGCCTGCTTTTCCCATTGTATTGACTGCTTGTGACAATGAATTGAGGATCGTTTCCTCAGCTGCTTCCGTCGCCGCTGTAAAAAGTTGATTCTTCATCGGATCATCCCTGGCCGATGGTCAAGAAAGTTTTGATAGGCAAATCCGCGGACCACTTCTTCACTGTAATATTTTAATAGTTCATTAATAAGATTTTGGCTCTTAGAGGCGTCTTCCAAATTAGTAATAAATGTTGAAATCCCATCGAAATCCGAGCCGAATCCAATTTGCTTTACCCCTCCTAATGAGCAAAAGTGATCAATATGTTTAACAAGGTCTGGAATCGTCACTTCTCCAAATTCTTTTACAAAAGGTGGATTGTAAACAACATGAATCAACCCGCCTTTAGCAAACATCGCCGCTGCCTGTTCATCTGTGAGGTTTCGCAGATGGTTGCAAAGTGCTCGAGCATTCGAGTGGCTCGCAATCGGATACTTGGCTAATTCAATGACTTCCCAAATCCCTTTGTCGCTTAAGTGAGAAACATCGGTCAGGATTTGATGCTCGTTATTAAACTCGACAATTTCTTTTCCGAACAGCGTCAGCCCCGCGCCGCGCGGTTCACCAGCGCCATCAGCGGCCAGATTGGCTTGGTTCCATGTCAAACCAACGGAACGGACACCTAGTTGATAGAGAATATGGAGCTTCGATAAATCGTTGCCAATTGGATCCACGCCTTCAAGCGTTAACATTGCGCCAATCTGACCGATCTTTAAGCGATCAAAATCCGACCATTCTTTGATATGGACCATGTCTGGATTTTTTCCAAGCACTTCCTTGTAAAAATAATCGATTTGCTCAAGGACAACCTGAAATTTCTGGTCCCCCTTTATTTCGGGTTCAATAAATATCGCAAAACACTGGACTTTGATTTGGCCCTGCTGGAGGCGTGTTTTACTAGTTTGTAACTCCGGCGCATCAGCAAATCGTAACGTACCATGCGCTTCTTGGAGTTTCATTAGGGCATCACAATGTAAGTCAATGATATTCATTTAGTAAGTCTCCTTTTTATAAAAATTTTAACACAACAAAATAAGGCTAGGAGAATCATTTACCTAGCCCAACATAAATTTATGTTTTTCATAAAAATCTAGTTAGTCGATTCCGCCATTTCTTTGACCATTGGGAGCACCTTGTCCCAAATTTCTGCACTTAAATCGCGGTATTTCTTCCCTTCCAGCATCACTGAGAAATCCCCTTGTAAAATATGTAGTGTCGTCTTTCCATTATCCTCAGACAATTGGAAGGTGATTCCGTCTTCTTCCGTGACAAGTGCCTTTTCCTCGCTCCGAACATCAAATACAGTAAACCGAAGGAGTTTATTCTTCTCGAGAGCCGTCACATTCCCTTCGACAATTACGGTCCCATCCTCGCCTTTCCATAGGACAGGACTTCCAAGCTCCCAAGTGGATTCGAGTTGAAACTGTGGTCCGCCGCTTGAAAATTCCGTCGCCCAACGGTTATTATACTCACTGACCGTAAGAACATCCCATACCTTAGACGCTGGAGCATTGATTTCAATCGTTTGGTCAACAAAAAGCTTACCCATTTCATTCCTCCTCAAATATAGGCATTCTAGATACTCTCATTATACTTCAATGAAAAACCTAACTACAATTATTCCAGTATAGACAAGAAAAAATCGGCGATGATGATACATCAGCCGATTAATATTTTCTTAGAAATACAGGTTCTTTTTCCAATACTTTGATCCTAATGATTTCATGACAGACATGTAAGACTTTTTCTATAACCTGTGTGGTATTCGCCAATACCCTTAGCGCAAACCCTGATACGGCTAGTATCGAAATACCAATTCTAACATCAAGGAAAGTATCGAGAATTTCTTGCAACTCTTCTACTAAAGCAGGATTGATACGATGATCAATAACAATCATCGTCCCAAAATGAGAAAACCCTTCCATCATGCCAATCCCTTTAAGATCATTGTCAGGTTGAAGTTTTACATGATCAAATAAAATAAGTTTGTCTTCCATATAAATTTCCATTTTTGCTTGGAGTAAGTCATATTTAAAAAGTGTCCCATCAGGAGCCCAACCCGGAGTAAAAATATCCGTGCAAATAAGGGAAGAGTTTTGTTCCATTCGAATGACCGTACGCTGCTTGAAACGAGCATGCTGGTAAGCAATGACTGGATCTGGCAGATATTCTAAAACACTTCCGCTTTTCAAATGTATGTCCATTTCCTGAAAAGCCGGAGAGGTTCGTGTTTTATATATTTTAGTAGAGGATTGGGTGGTAACAACTACCTCAGCATTCTCCTCCAATAAGATGACCGTTTGGTAGGAATCACCATCAATGTATCCCCCACCTGGATTCATCACATAAAGATAGGCTTCGCCGCCTCCTGTTAGGTAAACAGGTCTAGTAATTTTTAATGCACCCTCTGAATAGGATTCTTTTAAAATCGTTTTCTTACCTTTCCTTGCACCCGTTAGTCGCAAATATCCGGTCCGCTGTTCCACCTACCCTAATCCTTCCAATAGCGCATTTAACTTGAGCCACTCAATAACCTCGTTTACACCAACATCCTCTTTTAAGTTTGTAAAGATATATGGCTTCTTGCCTCTTGCCAGCTTTGTATCTGACTCCATGACTTCTAAGCTTGCTCCTACATATGGGGCTAGATCAATTTTGTTGATGATAAACAGATCAGATTTAATCATCCCTTGGCCGCCTTTACGCGGAATTTTTTCCCCTTGGGCTACATCAATAATATAAATAGAAAAGTCTACGAGTTCGGGACTAAAGGTGGCAGCTAGGTTATCGCCGCCGCTCTCGACAAAAATAAGTGATAGATTCGGATGTTTCTCCTTTAGCTCATCAATGGCAGCGAAATTCATGGATGCGTCTTCCCGGATCGCCGTATGCGGGCATCCTCCTGTTTCCACACCAATAATTCGATCCTCTGAAAGTACACTATTTTTTATTAAAAATTGTGCATCTTCCTTGGTGTAAATGTCATTGGTTACGACCGCCATGTTATATTCATCTTTGAGGTGTCTCGTTAATCGCTCCACAAGCAACGTCTTCCCTGCTCCAACTGGTCCGCCAACTCCTATACGTATCGGTTCCATCGTTACCCCTTCTTTCATCATTTTTTAGGACATAAACAAACGGGTATGTAATCTCTCGTGTCGCATTTGTGAAATTTCAATTCCAGGAGCCACAGCTCCAAAGTCATCAGCATCCATTCCTTCAATTATCTCTGTAGTCTTTTGTAAATAAGGGTGTAATTCTAAAAGAATACGTTGACCGGCTGTTTGCCCTAGTGGTATCCCTCTTACACCATTCTGAATAAGGGTCACCATACTTGAATACAGGAAAGTCAGTATTCCTTGTCTTTTCTCGATTCCTAAGTACTGGCAGATAATCGAAAAAGCAATTCCAGGATGACCATACGCCTCCTTGGCACGTATCTTTTTTAGGTATTCTTCTAATAATGGTATCGAATATAAATCAATTCCCATCCGAATCAATCTTTCCCCAATCCTCCGGTTTGCCTCTCGTGCTTCTTTAGGGATATTCTGGACAAACAATTTTTGATCGAGCACCCATAGCCCTTCGATATCATCTTTAAGTAAGGCGTCAAAGGTTAGACGGCAGGCAAGTCCATCGGTATAGGCGATTTGTTTTTCCAAGTAAATTCGAATCCATTCAAAAAAGGTTTCCTTACTATAGACGATTTCTTCCTGGATGTAGGTTTCCAATCCAAATGAATGTGAAAAAGCTCCGGACGGAAAATTGGAATCCCCTATTTGCAATAAGGACAAGAGTTGATTATCCATGGGAGTGACCGATATGCCGGAATGCCTTTTTCACTTTTCTATCTTCCCTTGCGTATGGAATCTCTAATTGTTTCAGCAGTTCTTCAACAAGATAATCATATTGGACGAGCATCACCTGGCCTTCAAATTGTGCAGGCAAGTGTCGGTTACCCAACTGATGCGCAATTTCCCCCATTTGCTTAAAGCTTGTCGGATGAATTACCAGCAAGTCGTCCCTCGTGACACTGACAACGATCATATTTCGGTCATCCATGAATAATACATCGCCATCAATCAGGTCTTTTGGTTCTTTCAGCCGGATGCCAATCTCTTTACCGTGGTCCGTTGTCACCCGCTGAATTCGCTTCACTAAGTCATCACTGGCTAAATATACTCTTTCGATGTGTCGGCCAGAGGCTGCGATTTCATCTACATTTCCCACGATTTGTTCAATAATCATGATTTTCCTCCTAAAATAAGAAATAACGCTGTGCCATCGGTAATACTTCTGCTGGTTCACAGGTCACTAGCTCACCATCCACAATAACTTCATAGGTTTGTGGATCGACTACAATTGTTGGCATTTCCGCATTGAGCTTCATATCTGTTTTTGATAGTTGGCGAATTCCCTGTACTGGTTTGATTTGTTTTTTTAGTCCAAGCTTTTCAGGTACACCAAGTTCAATGGCTGCTTTTGACATGAAAGTAATCGAGGTGCTGTACTTGGCTTTTCCGAAGGAAGCAAACATTGGACGGTACAGAACTGGCTGCGGAGTAGGAATGGAGGCATTCGGATCTCCCATTAAACTGTGGGCAATCATTCCACCTTTAATGACGATCTCTGGTTTAACGCCAAAGAATGCAGGTTCCCAAATGACGAGATCCGCCAATTTCCCCACTTCCACCGAACCAACCTCCTCAGCAATACCGTGCGTAATTGCCGGATTAATCGTATATTTGGCAATGTATCGCTTTACACGGGAGTTATCTCCTACTCCTGTGTCTTCAGCCAACTTGCCTCGTTGCTTTCGCATCTTATCAGCGGTTTGCCAGGTTCGAGTAATCACTTCGCCGACTCTTCCCATTGCTTGTGAATCTGAACTTATCATGCTGAATACACCCATGTCGTGGAGAATAT
Organism: Bacillus sp. ISL-77; assembly: GCF_018613105.1. Taxonomy (NCBI): domain Bacteria; kingdom Bacillati; phylum Bacillota; class Bacilli; order Caryophanales; family Bacillaceae; genus Bacillus; species Bacillus sp. ISL-77. Next base: position 95,867 of record NZ_JAGGQY010000036.1, on the reverse strand, counting down.
CTTCCGCTGCAATCGTTTCTTTTCTGATGCGTGAATCAGCAAAGGCAATGTCCTCAGGTACGTCCGGGTCTAAGTGATGACAAACCATTAGCATATCTAGGTGTTCATCTAAGGTATTTTTTGTATAAGGTCGTGTTGGATTGGTGGATGACGGCAGGATATACGGGAAGCTTGCGACCTTAATAATATCGGGAGCATGACCGCCGCCGGCCCCCTCTGTATGATAGGTATGGATAACTCGGCCATTAATGGCTGCCAAAGTATCTTCGACAAAACCGCCTTCATTTAATGTATCGGTGTGAATGGCAACTTGGACATCATACTTGTCCGCTACCCTGAGGCAGTGGTCAATGGCTGAGGCGGTCGTCCCCCAGTCTTCATGCAGTTTAAGTCCAATCACACCGGCATTGATTTGTTCAATCAACGGTTCTTCAGCGGACGAATTCCCCTTTCCTAAGAACCCAAGATTCATTGGGAATTCCTCGGCAGCTTCTAACATTCGGTGAATATTCCATTCTCCCGGTGTACAAGTGGTTGCATTTGTTCCGGTTGCCGGACCAGTGCCGCCGCCAATCATGGTTGTAATCCCAGATGAAAGGGCGGTTTCGATTTGCTGCGGGCTTATAAAATGGATATGGGCATCAATGCCGCCAGCCGTTACAATCATGCCTTCTCCAGCAATGACTTCCGTTGAAGCCCCAATGATCATGTCTACCCCTTCCATTAAAAGAGGATTTCCACTTTTTCCAATCCCAGCAATTCGGCCATCACGAATTCCAATGTCCGCCTTATAAATCCCGCTATAATCTAGAATAATCGCATTGGTTATGACAGCATCAAGTGCCCCATCTGCTCGTGTAGCAAGCGGATGCTGTCCCATCCCGTCACGGATTACTTTTCCGCCGCCAAATTTGACCTCATCACCATAAACGGTAAGATCCTTTTCTATTTCGATAAATAAATCGGTGTCCGCTAGCCGGATGGCATCACCCGTTGTAGGACCAAACATGTCTGCATATTGCTTTCTCGACATTCGAAAGCTCATAACGGATTCCCCTCTCCTTGGTCCAATGGGCCATCTGTTTTATTATTTAACCCATAGACTTCACGCTGACCGGCGAAGGGAACGAGTTCTACTTCTTTCGCATCCCCTGGTTCAAACCGGACAGCCGTACCGGCAGGGATATTTAGGTGCCTGCCAAATGCTTGGTCTCGTTCAAATTTTAGTGCGGAATTCACTTCGTAAAAATGAAAATGGGACCCGATTTGAATTGGCCGGTCACCTTGATTGAGCACGATAACTTTAGAAGCCTTCCTACCCTGGTTGCAAATAATCGGCTCTTGTCTTAATCGATATTCTCCTGGTATCAACATCGCACCCCCTTATCCATAAAAATATCAATCTAGCGAATCGGCTCATGTACGGTAACAAGCTTGGTTCCATCTGGAAATGTTGCCTCTACTTGGATATCGTGAATCATTTCCGGTATCCCTTCCATCACATCTTCGCTTGATAATATCTTTGTTCCCTCACTCATTAATTCAGCCACCGATTTCCCATCTCTTGCCCCCTCCATAATTTCGTAGGTGATGATGGCAATCGCTTCGGGATAATTTAATTTTAGACCCCGGTCCTTTCGGCGCCTGGCCAAGTCTGCTGCAATGACAATCATTAATTTTTCCTGCTCCCGCTGGGTTAATTTCATCCCTTACCTCCCCCTAGTAAATCGTAAAGTGTACAGGCAATAATCTTTGTGGCATCCACCAGATCATCTACACGGATATTTTCATCCGCCCGGTGCCCATTAGCCTCTTCCAGCAATTTGGGCCCAACACCAAACATGATGGTTGGGATGCCTTTTTCATAAAAATGGCGGGCATCTGCATAGATCGGTACTCCGTTTATTGCTAATTCACCTTTCCCTTTCATAATGGACTGCCAGTTCGCGGATAATGCTGAAATCAGTAGTGAATCTTCCGGAACAGGCCCGAAGCTTTCTGCATGAAGTATTTTTCGAATTTCTATTTTTATTCCTTTGGTCGTCTTAACCGCTTCTTCCACAACTTTTCTAAATTCCGCTTCCGCTTGGTCCCCGTCTTCACCTGGAATCAATCTTCGGTCAACCCTTATTGTACATTCGTCAGGTACAACATTTGTGTTAATTCCTCCAGAAATGAGACCGACAACCAAGGTTGGGTGGTCAATCCCAGGCACAGAAGATTTATTGGCCGCGAGAGTCTGCCGATATTCGTATAAACCATTTAAAATCTTTGTCGTCGCCTCAAGCGCATCAATTCCTGTATGCGGCAGAGCGGCATGGGCAGACTTCCCTGTTGTTTTCACTTCAAAATGTAAACAGCCGTTATGGGCATTAACTGCCGAATAGGTAAAGCCAGCTGCAATCGCCTGGTCAGGACTGATATTCCCTTGATCAAGCAGCCTTTTTGGTCCTAATTCTCCGCCTGTTTCTTCATCAAAAGTAAAAGCAAGGTCGACTTTCCCGTGCAGAGGGTGACTGATTTTGACTTTTTTTAAGGCTAAAACAGCGTATGAATAGGCAGCAATATCGGATTTTGAAACTGCCACGCCCCGTCCATACATCTTTCCATTAATGATCTCCCCTCCGTATGGATCAACACTCCAGCCTAACCCAGGGGGCACCACATCACCATGTGCATTTAAGACAATATTTGTTCCTGCCCCGTTCCCAAACTCGGTGCTGCTAAGGACATTGGCCAAACTAATCATTCCAGCGGCTTTGACTTCCTCTTCATCTACCTCTAATAGAGATACATCCACAAAGCCAAGTTCTTGAAGCTGGTGGTGTAAGAAGGCAGCAATAGGGTAACAATCTCCAGCAGGGTTATCTGAAGGAACTTGCACTATTTTTTTTAAAAAATCAATCATTTCTGCTTGGTGCTCCTCAATCCACTGGACCAAACTTTTCTTATCCTGATTCATAAAGCTCCTCCTTTTTGCTGCGTGTCCACTTACAGGCAAACACCAACTTTCTCCTGGATCACCCCGGATTGATCATCATAAATGACCTTTCCTCGTAAAATCGTTTTCTTCACCTTAAGTAAAAACTCTCTATTTTCATATGGTGAATAGGCATTTTTAAAAGCCAATGATTGTTTATCAGCAATCGTTGATTCATCTAACCGTATCAAAACAAGGTCAGCATCTAAGCCGGGACGAATTCTCCCTTTTTGGTCTGCTATTCCAAACCGTTCAGCCACATTCGACGTCCCTAATGGTAAAATTTGTTTAAGGTTAATTCTCCGTTTAAGGGCCTCATCAAGCAGTGAAAGCCATGTAAATTGAACCCCTTGAATCCCTCCCCATGCATCCCAGATGGAATCCGTTGCTTTCATCGAATAAAGACACGGAGAATGATCAGATCCAATCGTGTCAATCCATCCTTTCTGAATGCAGTCCCATAGCCCCTCTACCTCTTCGCGCGGTCTTAGCGGCGGTGCACATTTGAGGATGGCACCACTTTTAATAAAATCCTCTTCATCAAAGATTAAATAATGCGGACAGGTTTCCAGCGTGACATCTACACCGCTTTTTTTGGCTTGCTCTATGAGCCCGATTACCTTCGCCGAACTAATATGAACAAAATGAAGGGCTGTTCCGTATTTGGCAGCAAGCTCTAAGGCATAACTAACCGCTTTCTCTTCCGCTGATACGGGCCTGCTCGCGAGAAAGGCTTTTCGTTCATTGATCCCGACCCTATGTTTATAGAAAGCTGTAAATTTATTAATCTCCTCTTCCCATTCCGCATGGAGAGCGAGAATCTTCTTATGCTCCTTTGCAGCCTGCATGGCTTGTTTCAATCCATCAGGTGAGACAAAGCGGAAATCTTCAATCCCACTCTCACTCATAAATGCTTTCCAGGCAATAATCCCCTTACTCATTTGAGTGAGTTCTTGCCGGTTAGCGAGGTTCGTGTCTGTCATTCCACCCCAGAGAGCAAAATCGACATGAGACATAGAGGTTAAATAATCTTTTTTATCAAGTAAATTCTTAAAATTAGTAACAGAAGGTGCACAATTCAGTGGCATATCAAAAATGGTAGTGGTTCCGCCGATAGCTGCAGCTCGGCTGCCTGTCTCAATTCCTTCCCAATCCGTTCTTCCTGGATCATTGAAATGGACATGGGCATCAATAAAGCCTGGAACCACTAGACACCCGCTTGCATCAATAATCGTATCTGTTTCCTCTTTCAATGGTTCTCCTTCACTTTTTACAAGGGAGTCAATCCTCTCATCAAGGACTCGAATATTTACCTCTCGAAAGCCTTCCTCTGTAAAAACAAGCCCATTCTTCACCCAAAGTTCTTTCATCTTATGACCCTCCTTAACTCCCTCGATACGTACTGTACCCACCCGGTGAAATCAACAATGGTACATGATAGTGGGAGGCGGTTTCAGAAATGCCAAAGCGAACGGGAACACAATCTAAGAACGAAGGGTCACCGAGTAATATGCTGCGATTGCTGAAATAATCTCCGACATGAAAACGTATTTCATAGATTCCCTTTTTCATGGATGCCCCTTCGAGGAGAGGTTGATTGACCCGGCCATCTTCATTCGTATAGCTGATTTGAATGAATTCGAATTTGTTGTCTGGAATAACTTGCCATAATTCCACCAGGACGCCACTTGCCGGTTTTCCCAAACTTAAATCAAGGACATGGGTTGTTACCTTTCCAGTCATTTCGGTGATTCCCCTGGATTTTCTAAATCTTTACGTGTCATGGAAAAACATTGAAACCCAAACGGAGGACGCGGTTCGGTAAAAACTTTCCCTTCTTGTGAGGCAGGAATTTCGTCTAAAACGGTTTCCCAGGTCCGGTTATTGGATTCAAAGTGAACCTCCACTAACTGTGGAAAACGCTCTAATATACGAAGACCAATGCGGTAGATAAGATTTTGAATGGAGGGAGAATTCTCTTCATGAAAAACCGTATAAGCAATATCTCTAACTTGCTCTGCTGCGACATACCCATCTGTGGTACTGCCCTTTGCAGCATCGAAATCGTTATAGCGCCACCCAATATTCAAAAAGATAAATAGCGGCCGGTCATAGGATTCTGGCAGTGTCGTATATTCATCCTTCACAAATCCATAAAAGGAGCTGCCACGTACCTTTAAAAGCTTTAGTCCCTTCAAACTGCTGAGATGATCGGCTGTGATGATCTTTTCTCCAGAGCGTTTCACTTCAACTTGAGCCAACGATTGTTCATTTAATGAATAGCGGAATACGAATGGACTCGGTTCAAAACTATCTTTCGTTGGTACTGAGAGCTCGTCAAATGGGATTTGTTCGCTAGAGATATCGACAGCACTCATATGAGGATACGTTTCAAGGAAACGGCGAGCGACAAATTCTAGGAATCCTTCTTGTGTTGAACCTTCATAATCACCAGCATGTTTTAGAATGAAATTTTTCATCGAATCGGTTGCCACAACTAATGTATTATCCCCATCTTTAAACGACGATAAGAAGGCTTCGCCTTCTACTGCCACCTTAACATTCATTCCAAACAGAATATTGCTTCGGCCCGTAAAGGCTGATTCAGGAATCGGACGGACTCCTGTTAATGGGGCTGCGTAGGTGCGATAAACCCAAACATCTGCTTTTCCGTAGCGCATCGTTCTTTGCATATCATCATCCCCCTTTATTGAATAACATCATTTAAGCGGAACCCTGCAATTTTATAGACCTCATCCAAGGCTGTCGGGAATTCTTGTTCATAGGTATTGCCCACACGTTCTTTCATCGCTGCAAGAATTGTTTCCTTGCTTTGGCCCTTCACTGCCATAATAAAAGGAAAATCAAATTGCTCGACATACCTCTGATTGAGTGAAACAAACTCACTATGTTCATTCTTCGAGAGCCGATCAAGACCTACTCCAGCTTGCTCCTTTTGCGAAACCTCTGATTTTTTTAATCTAGTACCAAGATCCGGATGGGCTCGGAGCAGGGCCAATTGAAAGGCTGCCTCTGCATTTTTTACAACTGTCACCATTATTTGTAAGAGTTCCTCACGAGATTGAAAGGGTATACTCTCCCATGCCTTCTCAGCCACCCACGGGGAGTGCTCAAACACCCAGCCTACTGTTCTCACAAATTCCTCTTTGTTCATTTGATTTATTTCCTCTATGGAGCCTTGATTATTCTCCTTTACATCCATGGTTTCATCTCTCCCAACCTAACTGATTTCCGCAGGATTTCAGGAGAAACAGACAACTTGCCTCTCTTCACCACTCGTGCCTCCACCCTTTCAGCCATTCATATTCATCTTTGGTATCGACGTCAAAAAAGTCCCAACCGTTCTCATAGTTAACTAGTATGCCAGTTAATTTTTCCTTTTTAAAAAGCTGTCGTGCCCCTTCATCCCCCTCTAGTTTCAGTAAATCAGGAACCACCTTTGGCGAAAAAATAATGGGCGGTCTCGGAATCCCCTGAAAGCTAGCCGCTATAAACGGAACATTTTTATTTTCCTGATGTACCTTCAGGTATCGTATAACCAAATCATTGATAATTCCTACGGGTAAGAGAGGTTGATCAGCGAGAAGGATCATGATTCCTTTGGGTTCCATTTCCATTGCTGCAAGCAATCCACATTGCAAGGAATGCGCCTGCCCTTTATCAGCATCACGGCATCTCAAAGCTTTCCAGCGTTCTCGGAGGGGGGTTCTGAAAAGGGTTCCATCTATCCAGTTGAGCGTATCCTCATCCCTTGTCACCACAATCGTATAGTCCAGTTTGGAATTCACTGCCTTTTCTAAGGCTGAATTACCAACAGTTTTCTGCCCCCAAGGGAGTGCCAGCTTATTAACCCCCATCCGGCGGCTCTTACCCGCCGCAAGATAGACTGCGATGACTCCGTCGTTATCCTTCAAGAGAAACCACCATCATGACCCCCTATTCTTCCGTGCTATCTAACACTATATATATTGATAGACCTCCCAAAATACACCCATGTTCTTTTTCAATTTTCTGATACTGGGTAGATTTTCAGTAGATAGACGAACATTACTAACAAAGCTTATGTCATCTTTTTTCACCATAATATCCAAAAGGGGAAATAGTATCTACACTAATGTCATATAATCTAACATAGAAAAATTGTTGATTGGAGCGGAAATCAACAGGCAAGTAACCAGAGCTATTTTATAAAAAAATATGTTAGATATACCTACAACAATTGAGCAATTGTAATCATCATGTAGAATAATGTATTTTAAATTAATTAACTGGAATGGAGAGGTTGTATGACAGATTCTCACTTTATGGAAAAGGCAATTGAACTAGCGCTAAATAATGTTTTGACGAAGCAAGGGGGACCATTTGGAGCGGTCGTCGTCAAGGACGGAAAGGTCATTGGAATCGGCCGAAATGAAGTAACCGGGACAAACGATCCCACTGCACATGCCGAAGTGCAAGCCATTCGCGATGCCTGCCGGAATTTAAACGACTTTCAGCTTAACGATTGTGAAATCTATACCAGCTGTGAACCTTGTCCGATGTGCATCGGCGCCATTTATTGGGCACGCCCCAAGGCTGTTTATTATGCTTGCACCAAACAAGATGCAGCGAAAATAGGGTTTGATGATCAATTTATTTATGATCAACTCTCCCTCCCCATCGAATATCGAAAAATACCTATGAAAAAGATTTTTCCACCAGATGGAGATATTCCGTTTAGAACATGGGAGAATTCACAAGATAAAGTAGAGTATTAATATGACAGAAAAGGATGTTGTCCTATGGAGGCAAATCAGTTAAAGAGAAGAATCTCTGTAGCATCTAAAAGAGAGCCAGCGGATACGGTCATTAAAAATGGGAAAATTATCGATGTCTTTAATGGAGAAATTATTGAAGGAGACCTTGCGATTGTTGATGGATACTTTGCCGGTATAGGTGATTATGAGGGGAATAGGGTGATTGATGCAAATAGCCGCTATATATCCCCAGCTTTTATCGATGGTCATGTTCATATTGAGTCCTCAATGGTCACTCCAAATGAATTTGCAAAGGTTCTTCTTCCGCACGGTGTAACTACCATCATTGCAGACCCACATGAAATTGCCAACGTATTAGGCGCTGAGGGGATACAATACATGCTTGATTCCTCTGAAAACTTACCGTTTGACTTTTTCTTCATGCTTCCTTCATGTGTTCCTGCGACCGAATTTGAAAATTCCGGCGCTACTCTTAATGCAAAAGATCTACAACCCTTTTACCAGCAGCCACGAGTCTTAGGATTGGCTGAAGTCATGAATTTCCCAGCAGTTCTAAAGGCTGAGGACGACATGCTTGAAAAAATCCTAACAGCAAAACAATCTGGCAAAAAAATTGACGGCCATGCGGCGGGGTTATCGGCCAATGATTTGAATGTGTATCTGGCAGCAGGCATTCGAACAGATCATGAAAGTACAACAGCAATAGAAGCAAAAGAACGTCTCAGAAGAGGAATGTACCTAATGATTCGCGAAGGTACGGTGGCAAAAGACTTACAACAATTAATTCCCATCGTCAATGAGCGAAATGCAAGAAGATGTTTATTTGTAACGGATGATAAGCATTTAGACGACCTTATCCACGATGGCAGCATCGATCACAACGTAAGGCTGGCTATCGCCTCAGGTATATCTTCCATAACAGCGATACAAATGGCAACCATTAATGCAGCAGAATGCTTTGGGCTGGAGGCTAAGGGTGCGATTGCACCTGGATACAAAGCGGATTTCTTCCTGTTTGATGACCTTGAGAACATTACTATTACAACCGTTTATAAAGATGGGATTGCCGTTGTTGAGAATGGACGGCTTATTATTGAATCACAGGACCATTCCTTGGTTGAAACAGACCGGTTAAAAAATACTGTTCGTTTTCATGAATTAACGGAAAATCATTTCCAAATTCCATTAAAAACGAACAAAGCAAATATTATTGAAATTATCCCCAATAGTCTTGTAACGCGTCATATTATTGAAAAAGTTAATGCTAGTGATTCAGGGATATTTCAACCCTCTATCATAAAAGACCAATTAAAGCTGGCCGTGATTGAGCGCCATCATATGAAAAATGAAATTGGATTAGGTATTGTCAAAGGTTTAGGTTTAAAATCCGGTGCGATTGCAACCACCATTGCTCACGATTCCCATAATCTTATTATTGCCGGAACAACCGATTTGGATATGGTAGTTGCTTCCAAAGCGATCAAAGATATCCAAGGGGGTCTAGTTGTTGTCAATCAAGGCGAAGTGATTGCCTCATTAAGACTTTCCATCGCAGGGTTAATGTCAGATCGCCCGTATCAAGAGGTTTATTCCAGTTTAAATGAGATAAATCTTGCCCTCAAAAAACTAGGTGCACACGACCACTTCAACCCATTTTTAACGATTTCGTTTTTATCACTTCCTGTCATACCGGAACTAAAGTTAACTGATAAGGGTTTGTTCCAGATTAGTAAGTTTGAGCATATAGATCTCGATGCTTAGGAAATAATAAAATATCCAGCAAAGGTGCTGGAAAGAAGAAAACACCCTGGTTTGAAAGGATGGGAAAATGAAGAAAAGTATATTTAATGAGGGTGATGAAGTAAATATTCGTTCTTCGGGTGAATCAGTAACAATCAATAAATCTCAATATGTAAAAAACATGAAAAGGTACTCTTATATTGTCAATGAACATCCGAATACCTTTTTCTTTGAAGAAGAACTAACGAAAGAATAATTTCCATTCCATTGAAAAAGAAGATTTTACTGCTGAAATCCTTGTGAATGGAGATAATTGTATTAATTCAAAGGAGAACGCCCCCTTCATGTCGAAGATAAGGTAAAGGGGTTGTCCAATGAATAAAGCTGAATTATTAAAAAATCTACACTACGCCAGTCGGAGTAATTTATTTTCAATTGAGATTCCAAAGGCTGTAAAAGAAGATGAAAAACTTATTGAAGGCTTGGTTAGAGAATTAGTACAAGACGGAAAAATAAAAATGAGAGAAGTTGTCCAACGAGACTGCTCCGTTTATTTATCCGGAATTATCAAGTATGCAACATAGTAATCGGCTCTTTTGAGGGAATTCCCTCATAAAAACATCCCCTCGCAAATAATTCCGAGGGGATTTCTTTTTTAAACATCGTTTTACATTGCAACCGATTCTTGCTTTTCCACATTTTTATTATAATAACGATTGAGAAAATGCCCATTTAACGAGGCGAGTATTTGCTGAAATAACATCCCAACCACTACTGGTACCGCAACTGCAGCTGGGAAGTAAGTAATAGCTATAACTGCCCCAGCACTAATATTTCTCATCCCGCCAGTGAATGTCAGTGAAATGACGTTGTCTCGTCCACCTTTAAAAAATCTACCAATTAAAAATGAAAACAGGTAACCAGTCAGCGCAATTAAGAAGACCGTTAAGATAATGCTCACAAGTTTAAGATTAAGATTTCTTAAATATGGTGCAACCACTGCCCCATTAAGCATGACCACAAATCCTAGGCTAATTTTCGAAAAGGGAGCAAGACGTGTCCCTAATCGGTCTTTAATTTTCCCCTTTGTAACTTGGTTTAAGTACATCCCAATCAAGGAAGGAATGACCACCATTCCCAATAGACCCTTCATTATATTGATAAAGTCCATTTCAATTTTTTCACCTATAAATAACGATAGCGAATATGGAACAATGATTGGTGAAAGCAAGGTATCAATTAATATGATCGATAAGACTAATGGAATGTTTCCTTTGTAAATGGCTACCCACATAAAGCTTGTCACTCCTGTTGGAATGACCATTCCCAAGACAAGTCCGGTAATCGTGTAAACATCACCAGAAAAGGCGACATGACCTACACCCCAGGCCCAAATTGGCATGAGGACATGAAGGATTGCCATTGCAATAAAAATTGGAAACGGATGAACGATTACTTCTTTTAATGAATGGAAATTGGAACTTAAACTCCCAGCGAAGGTCATAAAAGCAAAAATCCAAGGAATTAAATATGAAAAGTCCTTAAGATGGCCACTGAACAATACTCCAGTCAATACACCAACCGGGGTAATTAATGGCATGATTCTTTCTAGTTGTTTATTTATCTTTTGCAGCATGTAGAGTGTCTCCCTATTCGTCTCGTAGCGAACTTATATATGCCTTCCAAGCAGTAATTCCTCCGTCTAAAACCGTCACTTGATAATTATGAGCGTCCAGAATCTGTGCACATTTCGTTGCTGAATTCCCCGTAGTGCAAGTCACGATCATTTCTTGGCCCTTGGGTAAGGACTGCAGTGTGATTTCACCAGACTCTTCAATGCCAAAAATTACTGATTTCGGTACGTTACTACTTTCTTCTATATGAAATTGATTGTATTTTTCTTTATCCCGAACATCAAGAAGAACTAATTTTTCTTCACCCTGAAGCCTTTCATAGAGCTCTTTTGGCGTTATTTTATTAATTGTCATTGAATGCACCCCCATTACAAAGAATACCACACTTTCTTTTCATTTTAATTCATGTTTCAAGAATTCTTTCGAAAACCGAAAAAAAAAAAAAAAAAAATACATGTCATAAAAAAGTACAAAATAGACCTGGATGTGTCCAGTGGTAATATGTATATCCATTAATACCGAAAAGCGCAAGGATTTCTAATCCAAACGCGTTTTCATTTCTAGGTAACAAAAACCGTGAAAATATCATATCCTATTCTGGCTTGTGTTTTAACTATGGAAGGAGAGTAACAATGTATTATTACCCATATCAATATCAAATCTATCCTCCATTGCCCGTTTACCCACCTCAAATGGGGTATCAATTCCAACCAATTCCAAGGAGTTATCCACCAGTAGATGTAAAAATATTTGAAAACTCAGTCAAGTCATTTCGACTATTAATGGCTCAAGGAAGTATTTTGCTAGATCGCTTAGGGGATTTAGTTTTCGCTCGAAAAATGATGAGTGCTGCCCAGGAAGGAAAAAAAGCGGATGTTGATCATTTAATCAGTACCGTCGGATTAAAAGTCCCTGTGATAACTACATTTACGCCAAGTGACATCATCTTCGAACTCACCACACAACCAAACCAAAATAATCCTGCCAGCTGCTGCACTTTAAAGGTGTCCATGAAATGGGGAATTTAATTGTTGAAAACGACTACACGGATTTAAATTTAGGGTAACAAACATGAATAAAGACGGTTCGGCTCCGAATCGTCTTTTTCGCATTATTTAGGATTTGCACTATATTTAATTTTTAAAGTTAATATTGTTACAGCTAAAATTAACGTTACAGCGTTTGCAACAATTATTGGAATATCATTTACAAATAGTCCATACAACATCCACATTAAAACTCCGCTAGTGAACAAGCTGTACATGACTAATGATATTCCTTCTGTATTTTTCTCTTTGATTGTTTTAATTGCCTGTGGTAGGAATGAAAGGGTGGTTAAAATAGCTGCAACATAGCCAAAAAGTGGAACGAGCTCCTGCATTCTTATGTCTCCTTATCTCCATATATCGTTTAAAGTCCATGAATCTAATTTTATTAAGTTGGCTACTCCTCCCTCACTAAATAATTCTACAGAAGTACTTAACGGGTCAGGATATATACGTGTTGTCATTACTGTTTCTCCATCATTGACAAACAACTCTAACGATGACCTGTCAATAAATAGGTGGAGTTTAATAGAATCATGATTTCCATGCACCACACTTGTTCTAATTCCGCCTTCTCCTTTGCCCGAGTAATTTCGGTCCACATAAATTTTACCATCTTTGACATCATAAATTACAGAAGTTTTTTCTTGCCCATCCAATGAACAGCGAACATGGATGCCAAACTTTTCAGCAGAACATTCGTTTAAAGAAAACTCTGCAATAATTTCCAGACATTCCCCCTGGATATGTTCCAAAGTTATTTTTTCTGAAATGTGCGTTTGCGGTACAAAAATGTATTCATTCCGTAACTTCTGCAACTCTTCAACAGGGACCATAGATAAGTTGCCATTGTCATTGAATTTCAATTCACGCGGGATGGTCATTGCTCCTGCCCAACCGTGCTCTTGCTCTGGCATAAGTGATTCCCACATATCCATCCAACCAATAACAACTCTTCTTCCTTTGTCATCTAGAAAAGATTGACCTGCATAAAAATCGAACCCTTTATCTAATTCCAAAAATTCACCGTGAGAAAATTTCTTGGAATGGTAATCAAACTCTCCAATTAAACAACCATTTTGGTATAGATTTTGGTATTGGTCTCCTTCAGGTTCAACTCCCTGGGGTGAAAAAAGGAGAATTTGTTTTCCGGCTAATTCAAAGAAATCAGGACATTCAAACATATAGCCAAGTTTGCCTGTACTCTCTGCTAAGACACCTTGATAATTCCAAGAAATTAAATCGTTAGATTCATATAAAACTACTCTTCCGAGGTTATCCTTTTGACTTCCGATTACCATATACCATTTATCTTCATGCTTCCAGACCTTTGGATCACGAAAATGGGGCGAGCCGTCGCTTGGAGGTTCCGCAATGACAGGGTTATTCGGATGTTTTTCAAAATGGATACCATCGTTACTTTCCGCAATACACTGATATTCGATAAATTCATCTGTTTCCTCGTTCATTATAACGTGTCCAGTGTAAATCAATGTTAATTTGCCATCATTGTCAACTGCACTGCCAGAAAAACATCCACTTTTGTCATACTCTTCACCTGGGGCCAATGCTATCGGAAGATGCTCCCACAACACCAAATCCTTACTTTTCACATGTCCCCAGTGAATCGGACCGCCTTTTTCGCTAAATGGATGATGTTGAAAAAACACGTGATACTCCCCGTTCCACTGAATCACGCCATTTGGGTCATTAATCCAGTTTGCAGGAGCCATAATATGATAACCAAGACGAAATGGAGTATTTTTTACTAATTTACTCGCCTCCTCGATGGCGATTTCTGCTTTTGACAAACGTTGTTGATGACTCTGTTCCATGAATATCCCTCACTTTTTTTATCTACAAAAAAGAAAAACGATGAAGCCATTTAACTCATTGGTTTTCATCGTTCCCTTATAACAATTTATGGACTTTAACTATCAAAAACTATAGTTCTTTCAAATGCCAAACAAAACTTTGAAAGTCTCCCTTTATTTCCACCGGAATAGCGAGTCCAACATAAGAGAGTTCATCCCCGCCAAATACTTGATCAGTACCGTCAACTCGATATTGTTTTGAATGATCAATTCCCTTTAGCCTTAAAACTGCAGTTGGTGCAGCTGGTTCTGCCAAAACCCGGTAATAATAGACGATTGCTTCTGTCTTGTCCTTAGTAGTGAAAAGCCAAGATGTCTCATTTCCTTCAAATGGACTTTGCAATCGATAAAAATCACCAAACTGGATTAATTGACGAATTTCCTTATAGTGAGAAACTTGCTCTTTGACAATTTCTTTTTCATCCTCTGATAGATTCGATAAATCAAGTTCATAGCCTAAATTCCCAGACATCGCTACATCGCCACGCATCTGTATAGACGGACTGCGATGAACCTGATGATTCGGAACAGCAGATACGTGTGAGCCCATGGTAACAATCGGGTAAACAAGACTTGTGCCATATTGAATTTTTAACCGTGAGACAGCATCCGTATTGTCACTTGTCCATGTCTGCGGCATGTAATAGAGCATTCCCGGATCAAATCTTCCTCCTCCGCCCGAGCAGCTTTCAAATAGAACATGCGGGAAGGAAGATGTGATAGATTCCATCACCTTATATAATCCAAGCATATAACGGTGCGCTGTCTCTCTTTGTCTTTCAGGAGGAAGTGCAGCCGAACCGATTTCGGTCATATGGCGGTTCATATCCCATTTCACATATGAGATTGGGACACTTGCTAAAATATTACAAACTCTCTTTGTAATTTCATAGCAGACATCCTCCCTTGAGAAATCGAGTATTAATTGATTACGACTCTCCGAACGATTGCGCCCTGGAACATGTAGGCACCAATCTGGATGTTCACGGTATAGATCACTGTCAACAGAAACCATTTCCGGTTCAAACCATAGTCCAAAATCCAGTCCCAACTCCTTGACACGAAGAGCGAGATGATTCAAACCTTCGGGAAGTTTCTGGCGATCAACGAACCAATCTCCCAATGAAGATTTATCATCATTTCTCTTACTAAACCACCCATCATCTAAGACAAACAATTCGATTCCTAACTCACGTCCTGTTTCTGCAATATCCAAAATCTTGTCCGCATTAAAATCAAAATAAGTTGCTTCCCAATTGTTCACTAAAATTGGGCGTTCTCTATCCCGGTAATTGCCTCTCACTAAGCGCGTACGGTACAACTCATGAAACGTCCTTGACATACTGCCTACACCTTCTGATGAATATACCATAACAACTTCTGGTGTTTGGAAGGCTTCATTAGGTTCAAGCTTCCAGTTAAAATCAAAGGGATTGATCCCCATAGTGACTCTCGTGTTCCTAAATTGGTCCACTTCCGCCTGCGCCAGGAAATTACCACTGTATACAAAGTTAAAGGCATATACTTCTCCTGAATCTTCTGTTGTGCCTTTCCTTAACAATGCAATAAAAGGATTATGCTGATGACTGCTGGCACCTCTTGTGCTTTCAACTGACTGGATTCCATGACGGAGCGGCAATCGTTCAATATGTCGTTCCTTTACATGGGCACCATGAAGATGTAAAAAGTCAAATTCTGCATCCCTAAAATCAACACAGAGACTGTGCGCACTTACCAACTTTAGTGACTGACTCCCCTCATTTATAAATCGTACGGAACGTGTAATGACATTAAACTGCTCGAAAACAGTATAACTTAGGATCACTTTCAGGCCGATTAAGGAATCTTCCATTGTAATTTCAAGCGTTTCCGCCTCGTTGTCACTCTCTGTATACGTTGCAGGCAGCCCCTCCAAAGGAGCTTTCCCCTTAAAAATCGAATGGGTTAGGTATCTTAGGTCAGTAATGGTTGAACCGTTTTCGAGCTGGATTTGATAAGCAGGCTTCCTAAAATCTGTATTCCCATACTGCGGATACTCTTGCGGAAGTGTATCCAAGGAGAAAGTCCTGTCATCTTTATGCTGATAAGGGTTTCCTGAGAAACCGCGATCTAAAAACTGCAGAAAATTAGAATGACGATAGGTGTTGATTTTTCGGCCCCAATAAAGGTGCACCAAATATCCTTCATGGAGAATTTCCATGACATAACTTGTATCCTTGGCCTGTAAATGAAACGTTTTATTTTTTGAATCAAATTGGATTCCCATGAAAAACTTCAACTCCTTAACTGCTATTTAATAGCTCCCTTTACCACACCGCCGATAATCCATTTCTGTGCAAAGATGTAGACAATGACCATTGGTGATAGAGCTAATAGGTATGATGCAAATGCTAAATTAAAGTCCGTACCAAACTCAGACTGGAAAATATATTGAACCAAAGGAAGAGTCGCATCTGCCGGATCATTTAAGATGATCAATGGCAGCATAAAGTCGTTCCAAGCCCATAAGCATGTTAAAATTCCAACAGTTGCATTAATCGGGGTTAACAAGGGGAAAATCACTTTCCAAAACACTCCCCAAGTACTGCAGCCGTCTACGATGGCCGCTTCCTCCAGTTCCTTTGGAATCGACCGAATGTATCCTGTGTAAATAAAGATATTTAATGCAGCTCCATACACAATGTATAAAAAGATCAGTCCACCTTGGTTATCCATACCAAAAGCGGCGGTCTGTTTTACCAGTGGTAGCATAATAATCGGAAATGGGATAAACAAGGCACTGACAAAATAGTAATATAGACCTTTGAAAAATTTGCGATGCAAATTTCTGGCGATGGCATAAGCAACCAATGAGTTTGTTAAAATCGTAAAAACAACTGTAATTACTGTAATAAATGCACTGTTTTTTAATGCTGCAAAAAAGTTAGTAGATTCAATCGCCTTTTTAAAGTTATCGAAATGAAAACCTAAAGGAAGAGAAAGTACAGATTGCGCGAGCTCATCAGGTGTTTTTAACGCAATTGAAACTGCAATATATAATGGGAAAAGTATAAATAATGATCCTAATGCAATTAGAATCGTAACTGGCCAATTCGTCTTTTGTTTCAACATTACATATCCATCTCCCTTCTTTGGAGAACCTTGATTTGAAATACAGAGATGATAACAATCACAATAAAATAGATAACTGAGTTGGCTGATTGGTAAGCAAATTCTCCGCCTTGGAAGCCACCTTTATAAATGAGAAGTGAAATGGACTCCGTGGCACGGCCTGGTCCGCCACCTGTTAAGGCAACTACTTGATCAAAAACCATTAAGAAGTTTTTCATAGAAAGCACCATATTGATTGTGAAGAAAGGAGCAATCATTGGAAATGTTATCTTCCAAAATTCCTGCCATTTATTCGCTCCATCGAGACTTGATGCTTCGTATAGTTCTGTTGGAACTGTCTGCAAACCTGATAAATAGAGAATGACATTGAAGGCACATGCTTGCCATACAGCTACAATGACGATTCCTATCCATGCAGAATTTTCACTCCCTAGAATATTAGTCGATAAAAATCCAAGATCCAGTTTATCTCCTATTTGTGGGATTACATTAGAAAATATAAAATTGAAGATAAAACCAACAATTAACACGCCAAGGACATTTGGTAAAAAGTATGCAGCACGAAAAAAATTCTTTCCTTTAATTTTTGCATTTAGTCCCATGGCTATCATTAGACTCAAAACGTTAACGAGTATCGTTGAAATAATCGCAAACTTAAAGGTAAATAAATAAGAATTTAATATGTTAAAGTCCTTAAATAAATTAAAATAATTTTTGAATCCTACAAAGTCGTAAGTGAAACTTAAGCCGTCCCAGTTTGTAAATGAATAATAAATGCCTTGAATAGCTGGAAATGTATGAAAAATAGCGAAAAGGAGAAGTGCAGGTACTGTCATTATATAAAAAGGTAAGTTTTTGAGTTTCATAGTTTTCTTCTTTTCTTTTATCCTAGCAGAGGGAATACTACCGTTTTTTAAGGCGAAATCTTCTTTACTCACTTCTTTCACTCCTTTATAAAGATGGAGAAATTAGGATTCCCCCACTTTCTCCATGATTAAATTATTATTTACGGTTTGCTACTTTTTCCCATTCGGTATCTAGAGTTTTCAAGTATTGATTAACATTTTTTTTCTGTGTAAGTACTTGCAATTGCTTTTCAAGGGCAACAGCAGTTGGTACATAGTGGTCAGGAAAGTCAACAACTGCACCTTTTTCAAAGCTTACTTTTAATCCTTCTAACTCAGGTGCTTCCTGTACGACACCTGTTTTAGCTGAAAAGGCGTTTTGCTGTGTAAGATATTTTTTCATATTTTCATCACTTAAAAGAAATTCAATGAACTTTTTAGCTTCCTTCGGATGCTTGGTTGTCGCAGACTGCGCCAGTAATAAATCGACTCCTGATACAACCTTTGAGTCACCAATTGGGTAAGGGAATACGCCTACCTCAATGTTTGGATTTGCTTTTTTAATTTCTGGAATCGCCCAAATACCTTGAAGATACATAGCAGACTCACCTTTTGCAAAGGCTACATTTCCGTCATTATACGCTTTACCAGCCTGATCTTTATGGCCATATTTGAGCAAGGTTACTAGCTTTTCAGCTGCTTCCTTGTGCCCTTCTGCAAATTTCGTATCTTTCTTATCTAACTTTTTAAAGAAATCTTCTCCCTGTGTGTTTGCTGCGAGCACATTGTAAGCGGGCAAGGCCGTCCATGCATCTTTAAAGGTAAAGTAAAATGGAATTTTTCCTGCAGCTTTTACTTTTTCCGCTGCCGCGATAAACGCTTCCCAAGTTGTTGGTACTTCAATGCCTAATTCTTTGAAAATAGCTTTGTTATAAATTACTGCATTGGCATTTGCCGCATACGGGATTCCATATACTTTGTCCTGTTTTGAAATATCCTTTAACATGTCAATATACGCTGGCTGAATATCATTTAATGCGCTGTCTTTCGAAACATCTTTAAATGCTCCAGCCTTTGAAATCTCTGCATATGATACATCCCCGCCCATCCCGATGACATCTGGGAGATCACGTTTGGCTACCCGTGTTTTTAATACGGTTACAGCATCTGGTGGATTAGTAACAACAATATCAATATTTGGGTTTTCTTTTTCAAATTTTTTGGCTAATTCATTAAATGTACCTTTTGCTTCGGATTTGTACTCTAAAAACTCAATTTTAACCTTTCCATTTGCACCGCCTGAAGCTTCATCCTTGCTGCCGCACCCTGCTAGAACAGACAGAGCAAGCATACCAGTTGCTACTAACGAGATTGATTTTTTCATAGAAAACCCCTCCAAGATTTAATAGTTTTTTATTTTTATCTAACAAATGGATTTGGATACGATTACAAAAATGTATCTGATAACCTTACCGAATCCATTCGAATAACCTTATTATGATTTTTTGGCGCTGACACTATCTCGAATAATTAACTCCGTTGGAAGGACTACCTTCAGCGGTACGGATCTTCCCTTTAAACGATCATAGAGCATTTTTACCGCTGTTTTCCCCATTTCATCCCCATGTACTTTTACAGTTGAAAGACGCGGATTCATGAAAGCAGCAGCTTCGATATCATCAAAGCTAAACACCGATACTTCTTCCGGAACTTTGATACTTGCTTCATGCAGGGCCCGAAGCACCCCTAAAGCCATGGGATCACTTCCTACTACAATCGCACTTGGCATCTGGCCAGTTTCAATTAATTGTTTCGTTAAAGTATACCCACTGGTTGGTCCCCAATCAGCCTCTAAGACTTTAGCAGGATTGTATAGCCCCTTCTCTTTCATGATTTTTTCGAAAGCATTTTTCCTCGTATCTTCTTTTTCAATGGTTTTATTACTGCTAACCCCGAAGACCAATCCTTTTCCGCCTAAATAGGCGATATCTGAATGACCAAGGCTAAATAAATGCTCTAAAACTTGGTATGTTGCTCCCTCTAAATCAGAAATCACGGTATCAACATTATTCTCACGAGGTAAATAGTCCACAGCTACAATGTTGTTATTCTCATAGTAAATTTCTTTTAAATCTTCTATATCCACATCTCCAATAACAATGAGACCATCTAAACCACTCAAGCCCTCTGCTGTAATGTTGCTCTTTCCAACTGTCATCGTAGAAATGATATTTAGGGAATAATCATTACAAGTACTTTCTACCCCAAGTCGGATAGACTGAAAATACGGGTCTATTGTTTCATCATTTAAAATGATTAAACCAATATTATAGGATTCGGTTTTTTTATCAGCTTTTACAGTCTTTTTTCTCAAAGGTTTATAATTTAACTCATTGACCACTTCGATAACTTTTTTTCGGGTTTCCTCTGCCACAGAAAGTGTGGGATCGTTGTTCAATATCCTTGATACCGTTGCCGTTGAAACATTTGCCTGCTCCGCTATGTCTTTAATAGTTGCCATTCTCACACATCTTTTCTTTTAGTTAACTTAACTAAATTTATTATTATTAATATACCACCGTTACCGCTTACATTCAACATATTTTCTAGAATATCAGTTAAATTTCGTGAAATTTTCATCATTTTAAGTAAAACCGGCTAATTTTACTAGTTATGTTTACTAATAAAAAAAGGTAAAGTAACTAGTTTACTTTACCCTGAAATATACGCTTATATGTTATAACACATCTTTAGTACCAAATTGTAGAATGCCTGCTTATATTTGTAGTAAACCGACTTTTTAAAAAAAAGGCTTTGTTAATTAGTGTTGTTGTTTTAGGAAAAAAAGTGATTCCTAACGTGGATCCATTCAAATCCAAAGCTACTTCGGTCTCCAAGACTTCATGATGACCACTTTGATATTTTCTTTTTGGTTACGTCCCCATGATCACCCCATGAGGACTTTCTTTCCATTGATTGAGGACAGTTGCCTCCGTTTCATGAGGCGTATTGTCCTCAAGAGCCGTGATTGTGGACAGTTCCCACCGACTCTCGGGAGTTTTGTCCTCAAGATCCGTAATTGTGGACAGTCCCTCCGTCGCCATGAACATTCAAAGGCAGCCTTAATCACTTTCCATCGCCAATTGGAATATATAAAATCAACAAAAGGTTACTAATAGAGCTAAAAAAAAAAATAAAAAAGGGGCAAATGCCCCTTTTTAATTACTTCAATAAATATACCCTTGTTTCATAAGGCTTTAGCGTGGAATCTTTCCGTAGTTTCTTATCCGCAACATCATAATTGTGAAGGACAAGCTTAGAATTAGAATAGGATAAGCCGCCTGGAACACGAAACCTTGTTGATTTTTCACTAAAATTGTTAATCACAACCGCCTTATGCTTACCTAATCGGCGAGTGTAAACAAATAGCTTCGGATGATTGGCTAATAACAATTCGTAAGTGCCGTAAACAAATAGTGGATTGTCTTTTCTTAGGCGAATCAATTTTTTATAAAAAGATAAAATAGAGTCAGGGTCATTTACCTGTGCTTCTATGTTAATCTCTGTGTAATTAGGATTTACACCGAGCCAGGTTTGGTCCGCCGTTGTAAACCCACCCTTGTTTGTTGCATCCCATTGCATCGGAGTCCGGGCATTGTCACGGCATTGCTTCCAAATGATGTCCATAATTTCATCGTGAGAACGGCCTTTGGCTGTTTCAATCTTGTAGTAATTAACCATTCCAACATCATTGTAATCTTCAATAGAAGGGAATTGGACGTTGGTCATCCCAATTTCCTGGCCTTGGTAAATAAACGGAGTACCCTTCATGAGGAAGTACATGGCGCCAAGCATTTTCGCACTTTCTTTCCAATATTCCTGTTCATTTCCCCAGCTTGAAACTCGGCGCGGCTGGTCATGGTTTTCGATAAACAAGGCATTCCAACCCTTACCCTCAAGACCCATTTGCCATTTGGTTAAATTCTTTTTCAACGCACGTACGTTGACACGGCCCTCTGAATCTTTATCCCACAGGCCTAAAAACTCAAATTGAAAAATCATATTGAAATAACCGTTTTCTTCGCCAACCCAGCGATCGGCGTCATCAAGCCCGACACCGTTTGCTTCTCCGACCGTCATCACATCATAGTTTTTGATCGTTTTTTGCGAGAGCTCCGTTAACCAGTCATCAATACCTTCCACATTCATCATATATGGAAAGCAGGATACATAATCTTGATTTTCTGGATTTGGCATATCTGGGAATCCCGATTCCTTTTTGATATGAGAAATCGCATCGACCCGGAAGCCGTCGATTCCTTTATCCAGCCACCAATTGACCATATCGTGCAAGGCATTTCTTACCTCAGGGTTTTCCCAATTCAAATCAGGCTGGCGGGCGGAGAAGATGTGCATGAAATATTGCGCTGTTTCTTCATCATATTTCCATGCAGAACCACTGAAGATAGATTCCCAGTTGTTCGGTTCCTTGCCATCCTTACCTTCTCTCCAAATGTACCAATCACGCTTCGGGTTGTCTTTAGAGGAGCGGGACTCAATAAACCAAGGGTGTTCGTCGCTCGTATGATTGATGACCAAATCAAGGATCAATTTCATGCCGCGCTTATGCACTTCTTCAAGCAGCTCATCAAAATCAGCCATCGTTCCGAATTCATCCATAATATCTTGATAATCGGAAATATCATACCCATTATCGTCGTTCGGTGATTTGTACATCGGAGAAAGCCAAATAACATCGATGCCTAACTCTTTTAGGTAGTCTAATTTTGACGTAACTCCTTTTAAATCCCCAATTCCGTCCCCATTGCTATCCATGAAGCTTCGGGGATAGACTTGATAAGCGACACTTTCTTTCCACCATTTTTTATTCATTCTCGCACCTCTATTTTTAAAAAGTAAGACCCCTTACACCCACCACATTTGTGAAACGGGCTCTTCAATTAAGACAGACTTCAAATTAACGACTGCACGTTTGAATCCTTCTTCAATCGACATAATCGGATCCTCGTGTTCAATGCTGACAACATAATCATAACCATAAGTACGGAGCGCACTCATCATGTCAGACCATTCTTTTAAACTATGTCCGCAGCCAACCGAACGGAAGGACCAAGCACGTGTACGTACTTCCCCATACGGTTGCATATCAGTTAATCCATACATATTCACATTTTCCTGATCAATGTATGTGTCTTTTGCATGGAAATGGTGAATGGCATTTTCTTTGGCTAAAATTTTAATAGCAGCAACTGGATCAATTCCCTGCCACCATAGGTGACTTGGGTCTAAGTTAGCGCCAATGGCATCACAGGTTTCCTCACGCAGCTTCAAGAGTGTATATGGTGTGTGGACTAAAAAACCTCCGTGTAGTTCAAGGCCTATTTTCACGTTGTGCTCCTTAGCAAATTGGCCAACTTCCTTCCAATAAGGAATCAGTTTTTCTTCCCATTGCCACTTTAACACGTCGCCATATTCATTAGGCCAAGGTGTTACAGGCCAATTTGGATATTTCGCCCCTTCATGATCTCCTGCTGTTCCTGAAAAACAGTTAACAACCGGCACTTCGAGAAGCGAAGCAAGTTTAATCGTTTTTAAGAGTGTTTCATGCGAGTTGTTAGCAAATTCTTTTTCAGGAGAAATCGGGTTTCCATGACAGCTGAATGCACTGATTACCAGTCCGCGTTCCTCTACCTTTTGGATATACTCACGTCTATCCTCTTCACTTTCCAATAACCCATCTAAATCACAGTGGTTGTTTCCAGGATAGCATCCCGTTCCTATTTCAACTGCATGTAGTCCGGCTTCTTTAACTGTATCAAGCATTTCCTCGAATGATTTTTCAGCAAATAATACGGTAAAAACTCCAAGTCTCATAATGAATTCCCCTCTCTATAACTGCTCGCTCTTTATACGATTGATCCGTGATAGGTAACTTGTAGACATCAATAGAGAGATGGCGGCCCAGTATGGTCCACCACCCTTCTTATCTAACGCAAAATTATGATAGCTCGCTCACTTTAACAATTTGTTTTGTTTCACTTGATTGAAGGGCTGCTAAAATCACCTCTAGTGATTTTTTTCCTTCCTCACCAGGAACAGGTGGCTCTTGGTTATGAATAACAGCATCTACAAAATGGTTGATTACATGTGTCGTACGTTGGCCGCCCGCAGCATTCGACTGAATTTTTCCAAGCTGATAATTTACGACTTCACCGTTGACATATTGAACGACAAGTGAATTAGTTGGATCATCCTCTAACCGTAGAATGGCTTTTTCACCATAAATAATCGTTGAATTATCTTCCTTACTGACATAAGCCCAACTTGCCGCAAGTGTTCCGATAATCCCGCTTTCTGTTTTTAATACACAAACCGCATTGTCATCAACATCAGCAAATTCTTTGGCACTTGTTTCAACGAAAGAACCCACCTCGGTAATTTCTTCACCTAGTACATACCTCAGTAAATCGGTCTTATGGACACCTAAATCGCCCATTGCACCAACGAAGGCTTTTTCTTTTTCAAAAAACCAGCTTTCTTTCCCATCTACACTCCATCCCTCTGGACCGCCATGCCCGAATGCTGTGCGGAAACTATAAATTTTGCCGATTTCCCCGCTTGCAATCAGCTGACGTGCTCTTTGATGGGAAGGGACAAAACGCTGATTATGAGCAATCATTAACTTCTTGCCACTTTCTTTGGCCGCGGCAATCATTGCTTCGGCTTCTTGTTTAGAAGTTGCCATTGGTTTTTCACAAAGAACATGAAGGCCGGCATTTAAGGCAGCAATCGAAATTGGGGCATGAAGATAGTTTGGTGTACAAACGCTGACTGCATCAACCGTTCCGCTGCTTAATAACTCTTCATAGTTTGTGTAAGCAGTGACTTCATATTTCTCTGCTATTTCCTTAACCCGGCTTTCATTGATATCACAAACAGCCACTAGCTCTACATTTTGGTTCGCTTTATATTCAGGTAAATGACGATGCTGGGCAATACTGCCACATCCGATTACTCCAACTTTTAACTTTTTCATTATTTTTGTCCCCCTTTGATTGGTTCTAATGGTTTCGCATTTCCGTAGACAGGACGTTCCCTTTTGACAGGCGCGGCCCATTTTACTGCATTGATAATCACGCGTTGAATTTGCTCGTTATGGTAGGTTGGATAGGTTTCGTGGCCCGGTCTGAAATAAAATACTTTCCCATTTCCACGTTTGTATGTACAGCCACTGCGGAATACTTCGCCGCCTTCAAACCAGCTTGTAAAAATAAGCTCATCCGGCTGTGGGATATCAAAATGCTCCCCATACATTTCTTCTTTTTCTAATTCAATATATTCATTGATTTCTTCTGTTATCGGATGGCTTGGACTCACCACCCAAAGTCGTTCTTTTTCATCAGCTTCCCGCCACTTTAAATCACAGCTGGTCCCCATTAATGTTTTAAAGATTTTTGAAAAATGGCCAGAATGGAGAACAATCAGTCCCATTCCATCTAGAACACGCTGTTGTACTTTCTGTACTACTTCATCTTTCACTTCTCCATGTGCTAGATGTCCCCACCAAACTAATACATCGGTAGCAGCTAGTACATCATCGGTTAAGCCATGTTCCGGCTCATCAAGAGTAGCCGTTCTTGTTACAATTCCTTCAGACTGAAGGAATTGGGCAATCGTACCATGGATCCCGGTTGGATAAATATCTCTTACGACTGGATTTTTTTGCTCATGACGATTTTCATTCCATACAGTTACCTTTACCATAATCTACCTACTCCTTCTTTATCGTTCACTTTAACTATTATTTTAGAGAAAGAAAAAATTTATGAAACGGCTTACATTGACACGAAGGGTGGAAAATATTGAACCTAATAATCCTTTGACGTTAAATTAAAAACAATTTAGGTGAGAAAAACCCAGAATAATTAATAGTCCATTTATAATTGGTTTGTAATAGATTCCAAAAGAGCTCAAACTCTATCACAAATATTAACAACTATCTCGCTTATATATCTTTATATCAGCCTTTGCAACAACATCAGGCCAACTTAGTTTCAATCGTCGGCAAATTGTCGTACTTAAAACTTGCCCCTTTCTCTTAAACAAATCATATTCTGTTTGTTTCGTTGATCCGATTCGAAGCAATTCTTTTTTTAAATCCTCAAGGGTTTCTTCGTTTGATTTCAATAAAACTACCCCCATTTATTGCAGCCGAAACCTGGCATATCATTTAACTTTGGATTTATTTATTAGTCTCTCTTTTGCCAGCCATGCTCCTCCAATTACGCCTGCATTATTACCTAATGTAGCAATAACAATCTCTGCACCTTGTGCCACTCTTGGAAAAGTATATAAAACAAATTCCTCTTTCAAAGGTCCTAACAAAGTGTCGCCCGCTTTTGAAACGCCGCCTCCAATGACAATTTTTTCGGGATTTAATCCATTAGCTAAATTCGCCAGAGCCAATCCTAAATGGTATACAACCTGTTGAATGACTCGCTTGGCGAGTTCATCCCCTTCGTTTGCAGCATCAAAAACCAGCTTGGCCGATATAGTTTGATGTTTCTCGTAATAGTCTCTTAATTTACTAATATCATTGGTAGAAGCTAATTTCTCTAGTACTAATCGGGTAATTCCTGTTGCGGATGCTACAGTTTCTAAACATCCTGATTTCCCACAATTACAAGGTGAGCCGTTTCTAGGAACAGATGTAATATGACCAATTTCACCACCGGCTCCATTTACACCATGCACAATCTCACCATTGACGATAATCCCGCCTCCGACACCAGTTCCTAATGTTACACAGATTAAGTTTTTAGCTCCTTTGCCAGCACCCTTCCACATTTCACCGATTGCCGCAATATTAGCATCATTTTCTACAGCAACCGGCAAGGAAGTTTCCCGCTCGAGAATAGCTTGTAAAGGGAATTTCCTCCATCCCAAGTTAACAGCCACCTCAATGGAACCATCCACATTAACAGGACCCGGCGCTCCGATTCCGATACCGATTAGCCTATTTTTTGTTTGATTTAATTCGTTTAACTTTTGGTCAATCGTGCTTGCAATCGTTGTAGGAATATATCGGCCGCTTTCCCTTTTGTCAGTATCTATTTCCCAGCTATAAATGATATCGCCATTCAGACTGATAAATGCCAGTTTAATCGTGGTGCCGCCTAAATCCACACCAACTAACCATTTCGCATCCATATCCATTCACTCTTTTTCATCTTTAAATTTGTGATTTTTTCACATAATTAGCATTTGACTTGAATCTTCTATCATAAATAAAAAAAATTCCAAATTGTTTCCTGCAGCGTCCCCAAAAAATACACTAACTCCACTAAGGGTTTTCCATATTCCTATTATTTCTACAGATTTCGGTGTTTTTCTTTCAAATAATTTATGCTGATTTCAATGCTTTCAAATGGTGTACGGCGGCTTAAATCCTGCTCGACGACCCACCACTGAACACCGGCTTCTTCTCCCATATGCAAAATTGCATCAAGGTCAACGCCGCCTGTACCAAGCTCCGCAAAAAATTGTTCTCCATCTGTCGTCATGTCTTTTAAATGAATGAGCGGGGTTCTCTTTTGATAACGATTGATCCACTCCACCGGCTTTTCGCCTGCTTTTGTCAGCCAATACACATCCAGCTCTGTATACACATTGTCTGCCTTAGTATCATCAAAAATAGCTTCGAGCGCCGTTCTGCCATCAGACATACGATTAAGTTCAAAATCGTGATTGTGATAACAAAGGGTGATGCCCTCCTGACGGCATGTTTCACCAACTTTATCTAATAAAGAGATAAGGGCTTTGTAATCATCCTCGCTGCGACGATCTGGCATTATGTAAGGGCAGACAACATACTTACTTCCTAGTATTTTCTGATCTTCTATAACCCCGGCTAAATTATTTTCCAATAGTTCAAGTGGCACATGGCTCGCTGCTGCCTGAAGGCCAAGCTCATCCAATAACACTTTTACTTCTTTTGCAGGCAATCCACCATACCCGGCAAATTCAACACCATCGAAGCCAAGCTCTGCCACCTTTTTTAAAGTGCCAGCAAAATCTTGCGCGCTTTCTTCCCGCAATGTATACATTTGTACAGCTACTGGAATTTTGATCATCCTTATCCCCCACTTTCTTGGAACATTACTTATTTGATTACATCTTATATTGTATATCTAAAAATAAACATAGATGATATAATTAAAACATCTACTATTTTGCTATTTTTCTATTTTGTTAGAATAGAGGGAGCTTATGACGACAAACATATTTTTTTGCGGCTATTCCTTTCACACAAATGGATATCATTCTCAACATAAATCCGGATACCCTTCGTATCTTTTCAGACTGCAAACAGAAGGTCTCTGCGAAGTAGTCGTGAAGGGGAGAAAAATGGAACTCGCGAAAGGAGACCTACTGCTCATTAAACCTGGGGATCACTACGAACTGCTTGTCAAAGAGGGGCAAAACAGCGGGGATTATCACTTAGTTTGTGAAGGCGCGTGGATGGACGAATGGTGGAGCCGTTCTGAAAAGCCGGATGTTTCCCGAATCGATTTGGATGAAAAGCTGTTGACCTTATGGCGCCAGATCATGATTGAAAAACGCCGTCCATCATCCAGCCAAAACGAAGAGCTCTCCGGCTATTTGCTGCGAGCGCTCTGTTTATCTCTGGAACGGGCTATCAGCGAAACCGGCCGATCCTTCAGTCACCCGTATACGGTGACACGGATGATGCGTTACATTGAGGAGCATGCCACGATCGCCTTTAAAGTGGAGGATGTGGCGCAGCATGCTGGGCTCAGCGTCTCAAGGTCCGTTCATCTATTCAAAAGCAGCGTTGGGAAAACGATGATGGAATACGCGCAGGCAATCCGCTTATCCTCGGCCATTGAGCGGATGAAATACACTACACTGACACTTGAACAGATTGCTGAAGACTGCGGCTTCGGAACCTATCCTTACTTTCATAAGGTATTTAAAAAGAAATACGGCGTTGCTCCTGGTGCATACAGGCGGATAGAATACTAGATTACATGTTTGCCTTATACATGTAATGTTTTAATAAAATTAGAAAAGCTAGAAATCACTGAGTTTCCCACTTCACATCAGTATTTCTAGCTTTTCTATTAATTTTATAAAATCCACATTTATATATCTAAAATAGGATTTTCCCGTCCATTAGGTATGACTTCTTACCCTATCAAAGTCTTTGATGACTTCGTTTGTCTCTGCTGATTTAAAAATCGTTTCCATCAATTGTAAGACACGCAAAACTTCCTCATTTTTGATGATTGGTTCTGCTTTTCCTTCAACTACAGAAATCACATTGTCATAAAAGCTTTCCATCGTCTTATCTACTTTCGGTAAATCCGATGTACTGACAGCTTTTTCAGACGGAGGTGCCATCGTTTTCGTCAACCCTTGCCCGGCTTTAATCGGTTTCGGAGCTTCTACCTCCACTCCCCGATTTTGCGTCACGATTTTACCGTTAATATCCCAATCATGGATGACTGCCGTTCCTGTTGTTCCTTTTGCGTACCACCGCGGCAGTTGAATGAAGTTTGTTGTTCCCACTTCCACTAAAGAGGTGATGCCGTTTTCAAACGTGATAAACACTTGAAAACCATCGTCTACTTCGTTCCCTAAAATATAACTTAAATTGGCATAGACACTCGTAATCTTACTGTCGATCATAAATAGCAGTTGATCTAGTAAATGGACACCCCAGTCCAGCAGCATCCCCCCGCCATATGCCTTCTGATGGCGCCAGTCTCCCGGAATGCCGTTTGCTCCTTGTACCCGTGATTCAATATGAAAGACATCTCCGATAATCAGTTCATCGTATACTTTTTTTATCGTTAGAAAGTCTTCATCCCATCTGCGGTTTTGGTGCACAATAAACGCTCTGTCATTCATTTTTGCAGCCTGCATAATTTCGATTAACTCTTCACTGTAAATAGTGACCGGCTTTTCACAAATTACATGCTTTTTGGCGTTTAAGGCTGCGACAGCGATTTCTTTATGCACATCGTTAGGAGTGGCGATAAGAACAAAATCAACAGAATCGTCGGCTAAAACAGCAGCTAAACTTTCATATACCTTGTATCCATCAGCCAAGGAAGCGGCTCTTCTTTCCCCCAGAATATCATAGGTTCCAACGACATTTATGTTTTGGTTTTCTTTGAGCAGCTTTCCATGATAGCTTCCCATACCACCGTAACCAACTATAACTAAATGATAGTTTCTATTCGTCATTTTTATATCTCCTTTTTTTGCCATCATTTTCTCGATAGGTTTTCTTTAATTCTCACTTCTGCTTTTTCAAAACATTACTTATTTGATTACATCTTATATCTTGGATATGCAAATAAACATAGATAATATAATTGAAATATCTATTATTTTGCTATTTTTCATTCTTCCTTCAAAGTTCAATTAACGTGTTAAATGACCTTTCGCCCATTTTTCGCAAGAATAAAGAAAAGCACTCGGTGCAAATCACATCGAATGCTTCGAATCATCTACTCCCTGCTTATAGTTTGGAAATTTATAAGCACCTAAATGACAGCCATAATGGCATGTTTATTCATTAAAATAAATCGCTTCTCCCGTTTGAGCTGACTTATAGATTACTTCTAGAATTTCAGTAACGTGTGGATTATCGAAAAATAACCAATGTAAAATCGAAGGAAGATATATAACTTAATAGATGAAAAGCAGACGGTATAGCGGGAATCTTTATAGATTCTCGTTACCATCTGCCTTTTGTTCATCTATGGTTAAAGGAATTTGGTGACTGCATGATTGACGTTCAACCAATTTATGAGGAATGATAATGCGCTTGGTTGGTTCTGTTCTGTTTTCTATTTTTTGAATTAAACTCCAGGATGCCTGGTATCCAAGATCAAAAATATTAATATCCATTGAAGTTAAGGGTGGTTTGGACATTTCTGCTAAGAGGACGTTATTAAAACTAACGACTGAGATTTCTTCCGGAACCCTGATTCCCAGCTCATCTAATGTACTAAGTACACCTAGTGCCATTAAGTCATCAACCACTACGAGTGAAGTTGGGCGTTGCTCAAGTGCCATTAACTCACTCACCGCCTCTTGACCGCCTTCCCTTAGGAATTCCTCATGAAGGATATATTCATTTTTTATAGGAATGTTTGCCTTTTTTAAAGCCTGCCTATACCCATTCAACCGGTCAACCGTAACCATTAGTTCTGGGTTCCCTCCAATAAAAGCAATTTTCCGATGGCCATGGTCTATTAAGTATTCAGTAGCTTCTCTCATGGCACGAACATTATCATTATCAACATGTGTGATTTCTTCTGCATCTTTAGAAGGTTTTCCAATAACAACAAAAGGAAAATCCCTTTCTCTTAAGTACGAAATGACTTTATCCTCCACCTTGGAGTTAAGAAGAATCATGCCATCTACTCTTTTCCCTTGTACCATATTAATAACTGCTTCAAGTGTTTCCTTTTCTAATTTCCCTGTTGTCATTTGCAAAGCATATTTTTTTTCACGGGCCCCCTCACTTATTCCCTGTAAAATAGAAGGGAAAAACGGATTCTGAAAAACGACATCTCCAGAACTCGGCATGACAAGCCCTATTGTTTGGGTTGATTGACTGGCAAGACTTCTGGCATTTTGGTTAGGATGATACCCTAGCTGTTCCATTGCTTTTTTAACTTTTCGTTTCGTTGCTTCACTAATTCGTGAATTATTGGCAATTACTCTTGAAACAGTTGATGGTGCGACATCTGCAAGCTTTGCCACATCCTTGATGGTAACAGCCATTTCTTCTCCCCTCTCATTCGAAGTTAATTGATTCTACTACTAATTTTAATATAATAGAAACGGTCATTTTTGCATATTCCATCGTCTTTACAGCACTTACATTTACGAAATCGGTTGCACAATCCACCCTTTATTATAAAGTGTTTACAACCAGTTATACAGCTAAAAAATAATGACTTCCCGATTTTGGTAATGATGTATCAGAAAATTTAGATTTTTTTCTGGTTTTCTATTGAATTGTGCTGAGAAAAAGATATAATAAATTTTGAAAGTGATTGCGCAAACGTTTGCACACTAACCCAGTCCTCTAAGGATCTTACATACGGCTTTTTTGTGCAACTACATGCAAACGCTTTCCTATATTAATAGAGTTAGGGAAAGGAGATTTTTCATGAAGAGAAATCAGAGAACACTACTGTCGCTTGTTACCGTAGTTGGACTAATTCTTCAGTTATTTTCTGGACTTGTGACAAGTCAAACAGCCAAAGCGGCAGAAACAACACCAAAGCAGGTTGTACTTGTTGGCAGTCTGCAGGCAGTTTTAGGAAATTCAGGAGATTGGGATCCATCTTCTGTTAAAACGCAAATGGATTACCAAGGAAATGGTTTGTATAGCCTTACTGGCACACTGCCGTCAGGGACATATGAATACAAAATCGCCATTGGAGGAGGCTGGTCCGAAAATTACGGAGACGGCGGCGCGCCTGGTGGAAACAACATTAAACTAACTCTGACCGAACAAAAAAAAGTCACCTTCTACTACAATGACAATACCCATGCCATTGCTGATAGTACCCGTTACACACTTTTAAATGAGGACAAAAAGCCCCGCTTAGTAGGAACCATTCAACCTGCCATTCACGCAGGGACTGCATGGAGTCCGGCAGACTCAAAAGCATTAATGGAGGACACCCATTTTGATAACGTCTATTCCTTTACTGCAAAGGTACCTAGAGGCAGCTACGAATACAAGATTGTATTGGGCAAGGACTGGACGGAATCCTATCCTGGTTCAAATGAGAAGCTGAATGTACTCTCTGATACGACAATCACATTTTTCTATAACAACCAAACAAAAGAAGTTTATTCAGATTATAAACCTATTGGATCTGATGGCATGATAGATAAGGATGCTCTTTATCATGATTCATGGGACCAAGTATACCGGACGCCGTTTGGGGCAGTTCCAGCAGGCAAACCTGTCACCTTCCGAGTATCGGCTAAAAAGGGTGACCTGACCAGAGCCAGCCTGTATGTGAAAAACTATAATACAGGCACAACAAAGGTTCTTTCAATGAAGAATACAGGCTGGTCAGACACAAAAGACAAAGGTGCCATTGAGTTCTGGGAAGCCACCTTTACACCGTCTGACAAAGGAGTTCACGGCTATAAATTCATTGCCGGGGATCAGGATACAACAGTGGAATACGGAGAAGACACACAGGAAGGTCATACCGGTAAAGCGGAGGATAAAAATGCAGGACTCTTCCAATTGACCGTTTTCGACCCGGGCTATCAAACACCGGATTGGATGAAGGAAGCTGTTGTTTATCAAATATATCCGGACCGTTTTTATAACGGCAACAAAGCAAATGACCATGTAAAGGATCAGATTGGAGCCCGAGGCAGCCAGCCAATAGAACATCCCGACTCCTGGTCATCCTTGCCGGATAATCCATATGAACAAGGCACTGGCTCCTACACAGGGGACGGAGAATTTACAAACGACTTCTTTGGCGGTGACATTGCTGGTATTAAGGCGAAGCTTGATTACCTTCAATCACTTGGCGTCAATACCCTATATTTAAACCCAATTGCACTTGCACCGTCCAACCATAAATATGATGCAACAGACTATAAACAGGTGGATCCGATGTTTGGCTCGGAAAAAGAATTCGAGGATTTCGCCAAGGAATTGTCTAAACGGAACATGCACCTGATTTTGGACGGGGTATTTAATCATGTGGCTGATGATTCCATCTATTTTGACCGCTACCACAAATATAAAACAGTGGGTGCCTATGAATACTGGTCTCGTATTTACGATTTAATGAATAACGAAAAATTGTCTGAAACTGCAGCTAAGGATAAGGCCAAACAGCAACTCCTGGCTGAAGGACAAACCTTTAGCCCATACGGCTTTGAAAACTGGTTCCATATTGAAAATGTTAAAGTTCCAAATGAAAAAGTCAACGGTGTTTCGACGGGTGAGCATTATAAGTATGAAGGCTGGTGGGGATACGACAGTCTTCCTGTATTCGAATCCGTTAACGGCACAAAGGTTGACCATCCAAGTGAACTTAACAACACAGCATTGGCAAATTATATTTTTTATGACAAGGACTCAGTAGGAAAAACATGGATTGATCGAGGTTCATCTGGCTGGCGCCTGGATGTAGCTAATGAAGTGGACAGTTCCTTCTGGCAGGAATTCCGCAAGCAAATGAAGTCCAAGACTATGATAGGAGCCGGAAAAACACTTCAAAAAGAAGAAGAGCCACTTATTCTAGGTGAAATATGGGATGATGCATCCAAGTACTTCTTAGGGGATCAATATGACTCAGTCATGAACTATCGTTTCCGCGGAGCCATTTTGGATTACTTAAAGAACGGTAATGCCGCTAATGCACAAAACACCCTTCTCGCTATACAGGAGGACTATCCAAAGGAAGCTTTTTATGCCCTCATGAACCTGATGGGGTCCCATGATACGGCACGGGCAGTATTCCTGCTGGGCAACGGCACTGATACGTATAACAGAGCAGAACAAGATCCGTACTACAATTTCAATGAAGGTGTGAAGCGATTGAAGCTGGCTTCTATCCTGCAAATGGGTTACCCTGGAGCACCAACCATTTATTACGGTGATGAAGCGGGTCAAACAGGATCCAAAGACCCTGATGACCGACGCACATATCCGTGGGGGAACGAAAACAAAGACCTGATTGCACACTATCAAAAGATTGGTCAAATTCGCAAGGAAAATGCTGACCTATTCGCTCATGGCGATCTGCACCACTTATACGCAAAGGGTGATGTGTTAGCCTATGTCCGGACAAAAGAAACAAAATCTGGCCTTGTCATTATTAACAGAGGGAAAACCACACAAACGGTTGATATCGATACAAAAGTGCTGCTCGCGAATGGTCTTCGTTTTGTGGATCAATTGGACCCTAAATATCTGACTACAACGAAGGATGGCAAGCTGTCATTAACAGTTCCAGCAGAGTCCGGAAGAATGTTAATAACGGTTAATGATGTTAAACAACCACAGCCTGTTAAAGAAGTTACCGGCACAGCTGGTTCTAAGGAGGTTACTTTAAGCTGGACAGGAACAGGAACAGGTACAAAATACAATGTCTATCAATCTACAGTTTCAGGTGGATTATGGACAAAAGTGAAGGAAACTACAGGTACATCTGTGAACATTTCCGATTTAAATAATGGTCGTACCTACTATTTTACTGTGACGGCCTTGAATGAAAGTGGTAATGAATCTGTACCTGCTGCCTCATCCGGCCTTGTGCCTCATTACGATGCTGCAAAGGCTAGTATTAAGGACCTGACTACTTTAGACAACGGAGAACTGAATCTGGCACAGTCCTCCAATGTTAAAGCAGCTTTTTACCTGCCAGGTGCGTCAGAAACTGGTGCAGCAGAAGGAATCACGGCCGATCTCCAAGTAAGAATGAAAGGCCAAACCGCTTGGACATCTTACCAAGCCTTGTATAATGGCCAGACTCAGGGAGACCAGGCAAATGAGTTTCAGGGAAGCTTTACAGCGTATGAGGCGGGCACATATGAATACCGAATGGCCTTTACGCCGGATTTAGGGAATACATGGGTTTACTCAATTACTGGTGAAGTGACCTTTTCACACAGCACGTCTGATACTACCCCGCCTGCTAATGATGTTACTTTGGACACTCCGATCAAGGAATCCGGTCAGGTCAACTTGAACTGGAAACTCACGCAGCCGGATCAGCCATTTAAAACAGTCATATACCGTGACGGCCAAATTCTTTCAACATTGGACGGCAGCGCCGCCACCTTCCGTGATTATCAGGTGGCAAATGGAACTGCCTACCAATATCAAGTGCGTGTCTATGACCAGGCTGGAAACCATGTAGAATCCAACAAGGTAAGTGTAACCCCTGAAATTGTTATGGTACAAGTAACCTTAAAGGTTCATGCACCGGATTATACACCTTTAGCAGCGCAGGTCAATATACCAGGCAGCTTGAATGGTTGGAATACTAGTGCCTGGACTATGAGCCGTAATGGCGCTGTCACGCCTGATTGGGAATACACAGTGGAGCTTGAAGAAGGAACTGAGCTTACGTATAAATATACGAGGGATAATACTTGGGATCATGAAGGGTTAGCAGATCATACGCCATCCGATCATTCGGATGACGATATTAGTAACTACGGCTATGGTGCCGCAGGAACCGATATGAAAATTGTGGTCACTAACCAAGGGAACAACAAAATGGTTGTACAGGATACCATTCTGCGCTGGATTGATATGCCGCTGGCAGTCAGCCAAATCGATGTCAATGGATCAACTATGACTATAAAGGGGAATGCAATTAAGGGAGCTGACCTCACTATCAATGGGGAAAAAGTGACAGTCGGAAATGATATGAATTTCACTCAATCCTTTACCGTTCAAGCAGGTCAGACACAAGTACCTGTTCACATTGCACCAAATGATACAACCAAGTCCACCATCTTTAAAGGGGACGGCGGTTCCATCAACAAGAATACAAAGAATTATGTAATCGATGTCATTACAAAAACGATTAGCGAGACCAAATAAGTGGTCATCGAAAAGGTCTGCCGGAATCATGGCAGACCTTTTTTGCCGAAAGTTAAGAAAAGCGACTTGGTATTGACATCAGCTTTCACATCTGTTGTTTCCGCATAACAGCTCGATTATAGAATCTTTGAATATGCATGGAAATATACATTAACTCTGCATCAGGATATTTTACACGGTATTTCCCTTCAACAAATTGGCCAACTTCTTTTGCACAGGAAAATGCTTCTTTAAAATTTTCCTTGATCATCGAAGCCATTTTTTGGTCATAATCATGGTTCGTCTCATTTGATAATAAACTTTTGAGCGAAAATCGCAAATGGGTAATTAATCGTTCATATGACATCGTATCTTCCACAATATTTATATTTAAACAACTTTCAATTATTCTTGTAATTTCTTGAATAGTCGTAGTGGTATCAATCGTTTCCTGCATATCTCCTGCATTCATCCTAGCAGTATGGATATGCAATGCAATATTACCTACTTCGTCTTCAGGAATTTCTACTCCTAACTTTTCTTTGATTAACGCCTTTGCCCAAAGTCCTATTTGAAACTCCTTTACATAAAGAATTTTAATTTGATCAAGTAGCGCATTTTTAATGGAAATGCCATTTGTTAATCGTTCAATGGCAAATGATAAGTGATCACAAAAAGCGACATGGATATGCTCGTTTATCATGACACCCAATTCCTTTTCTGCATAAGTGATGATTTCTTCTGCGATTTTTATATGCTCTTCCGGTAATAATTGTAATATTTCTTCGAATTTTTTATGCTCATTTGAATCCTTTATGACAAAAACTTTATCAATTTTAGCTTGATTCACCAGATCATTCTTTCTTTTCTGGAATCCTATTCCTTCTCCCATCACGATCTTTTCTCCGTCTATGTCTTTCACTACAACCGCACTATTATTTAAGATTTTATTAATTCTCATATCTTTCACCTTCCTCTTTTGCTCTTGCATTACCTGTGATTTTAATCTTGACTACAATATTAGGTTTCTTCCTTCTCCCAAAGAATCAAAGTAGCTATGAATGCGGTAATTACAGAGATACCAAGACCAATAAGGTAATGCATTAAATTTGAAATCCCTAATGGAGCTACAATAGCAATCATTGGAATTCCTGTTAAGCCATAAGAGTTTGCAACTACATGAGTAAGAACCACGTACGCTCCTCCAAAAGCACCTCCTATTGCTGCGCCTATAAATGGTTTGAAAAGTTTTATATTAATCCCAAAAATAACCGGTTCAATAATACCTAAAAATGCTGAAAAAGCTGAAGGGATTGCAATTTTTTTCAGTCTCTCATTCTTGGTTTTAAAAAATACGGCTAACCCCGCTCCTCCTTGAGCCATATTGGCCATAGACCAAATTGGCAATAAAAAGTTAACACCTATCTTTGGATTTGCAAGCAATTCCATTTCAACTGCATGTAAAGTATGATGCAGCCCCGTTACCACAATGAGAGAATATAAGCCGCCAAATAAAAATCCGGCTATTGCACCTCCAGATTGATAGATAAGCTGAAACGTATTTGTCATCATGTCACCGATGAATAATGAGATCGGGCCTATTACTAAAAGTGAGATAGAACCAATACATATGATGACTAAAAATGGGATAAAAAATAGATCTAATGCACTTGGTACAATTTTTCTCAAGCGCAATTCGAGCTTACTCATAAAAAAGACAGAAATTAATATCGGTATTACGGTTCCCTGATACCCTATTAAAGGGATATCAACCCCTAGAAACTCCATATATTCCGGTACTTTATATCCAAGCTTGGAAGGATTTAATAGGGAAGGGTGAGTTAAAATCCCACCTATCACTGCACCCAGGATTGGATTGCCTCCAAATTCCTTAGCAGCACAAAAGCCAATTAATATTGGCAAAATTATAAATGCCGCACTTGAAAAGATATCCAACATTTTCATTAATGAACTGTCAGGCGGTGCCCACTGAAACACCTTGATCATTCCTATAAGTCCCATTAGTAAACCACTTGCAACAATAGCTGGAATAATAGGAACAAAAATATTCGACAATGTCCTGGCAAATTGAATAAATGGATTCATTCTCACCTTTGGCGGCTCTGTATTGGAGATGACAGAAACTGGAGTTGGCTTTGTTTCAAGAATTGCCCTGTATACCTTATTGACAATACCGGGACCTAATATAATTTGGAAAAGTCCCATTCGGGAAAAAGTCCCATGTACACCAATCATTTCATCTATTGCAACTTTATTAATCTTACTTTCATCTTGAAGCTCAAAACGTAATCGAGTCGTGCAATGGGTCATATTAATAATATTTTCTTTGCCGCCTAATAACGGTATTAAACTTTGAGCCATAGCTATAGGTTCTTTCCGTTCGTCTTGTATATTCATCTTCCACCTTGAATTCATGAATTGTCTGTTTCACATCATGTTGTATATTGATTTTAGGTAAATAATGACAAATGCTTTAATAATGCACAGTGGCGCTCAGTAGAAAACTGAACGCCACAACTGTGTCTTATTTAAAAACCCCTTGCTGCTTTTCATGAAGAATCTTTGTTTCATCCCGTGTGATAGATATTTTTAAGGAAGGCGCCAGCATTCCACCGAAATGCTCCATTTGATACTCCGGTGATTGCTCGCCAACTTCATACATATCTTTACCGTCTACATTAACATAATTCACAAAACTCGTGACAGTGCCATTCGTCATAACCATCCAGGAATATGCTTGATACGGATTATCCGTAGGATTTGCAATGACAAGCCCACTATCATTTAACGGTTGATAGCCTCCAAAAAGAGAGTCTGAAGTAAATCCATATAATCCTTCCGGTGCGTCAAGACCGGATGCGAATTTCTCCGTGTGTGTTTTTGCAAAAAGATAGTAGCTGTTTCCTTTTACGATGACACTAGGCCGCTCCAGTTCGTCATTCACATAATTTGCTTCTAATAGAGGCGGCAGCAATTCAAATTTGGATAAATCTTTATTGGTTGCTTTGGCAATACCAATGCTGCCATTAAAAGCTTTTGAACTTTCAGGGGTTACATGGTTCAGGCGAAATTCTTCCGAACCAATATATCCATTTTTATAGGGACGGTCTTCAAGCTTTCCTGCAGTGTTTGCTTCAAATAAAAGATATTCTTCGCCAGTTTTTGGATCCTGGAAAAAATACGGATCGCGGAACGCATAAGAAGATTCTTCCTGCCCTATTTGTTCCTTTGATTGATAGTATTTACCATCTGCCTCAAGAATTATTTCATGTTTGGACCAATTCTTAAAGGTCACACTAGTGTTTGTTGTACGAACATCAGCCGTTGCAGTTGCCAGCCGCTGATCATAGCTTAGTTGAGCTTCATTTTTTTGCCCCGTTGCTGTGTAAAAGATTTGCAATTTCCCATCCTTATTCACAATGGAACAGCCGGCCCATTGTCTGGACCCCAATGCTTCTCCATCTTTAAAAACCGGCCCCCCTGACTCCCAGCTCTTTCCATCCTTGGAATAAAAATAATGAATTTCAGCTGTATCATGGCGTTTTCCAGGAAGTACATCCTTCGGAACCGATAAAGCGAAAATGATTTTAAAGCCGTTAACCACTGCGGGGTGACCATTCATATCCTGCAGGGGCCATGCATCCCAAATATAAGAATCTGACGAAATTTCAACAAGCTCATCTTTATTAAACTTTGGTGCTGTATTTTGATCATTTATTGTTAGGTTACTGACATTTTCTCTGGTCCAGTTGAATGTATCTGCATTTTCTTGGGCAGAAACGCTTGGGCTGACAATTGGTGTGAATATAGTAAACAAACCGATAATCACTGCTATAATAGATTGGCTTTTTTTAACTTTATTCCATTTCATTCTTAAATCATTTCCTTATTGTTTAATCCAGCCAGGGCTTAATTCTTTTGCTATTTTTGTCGTGTCGCCTTTGATTGATAGCTGTATCGTAGGAGCCAACGTGCCTCCAAAATGGCTAAATTGGAATTCTGGTGATTGGTTTCCAACATCACCAATTGACATGTCGCCTAAATCGCCAAAATGAGCAAACCCGACGACGTTCAAATTAGGAAGGACAAGCCATGAATACGCTTGGTATGGGTTTCCTGGAGGATTGGCTAAAACCAAACCACTCTTATTCAGCGGCTGATAACCACCAATCAAGGTATCGGAAACAAATCCATACATCCCTTCAGGTCCTTGCAGCCCTTCAGCATATTTATTGATATGGCTGTCAGTAAAGAGATAATATTTTTTATCTTTTACTACAATATGCGGGCGTTCCAATTCTTCGTTGACATAATTTGCTTCCAAAAGAGGAGGCAGCATTTTTAGATTGGAAGGATCACCATCCACTACCTCTGCGATACCAATATTCGCATTGGCATGAACAGCTCCAGCAGGTACCGGGTTATTGCTGGTATACTCGGAACTTCCGGCATATTCTTGTTTAAATGTGCGCTCCCCTACAGTACCGCCTGAATTTCCTTCAAATAAAATATATTCCTTATCCGTTTTTGGGTCTTTAAACCACATCGGATCACGGAAAGCATATCCGCCGCCTTCGCCTTGCTGAGCTTGTTCCTTCGTCTGATAATATTTACCGTCCGGCTCTAAAATGATCTTGTGTTTGCCCCAATTTTCAAAATGAACTCCATTACTATCAGCAATAATATCACCGGATGCCTCAGCAATACGCTGCTCAAATGTCAATCGCTCTTCCCCTCTATGGCCAGTTGCCGTATAGAAGGCATGAATTTCCCCATTATCGACCATGGCAGATCCAGCCCATTCACGGGAACCTAATGAAGCTCCTTCTGGGAAAAGTGTCCCGCCAAGAGTCCAATCCTTACCATTTTTCGAGTAAAAATAGCGGATTGTTGCAATGTCATGTACTTTTCCAGGCAGCACATCATTTGGAGCAGATAAGGCAAACATCACTTTCCAGCCTTTTACGGAAGCGATATTTCCATCACGATCCAACAGGGGCCATGTGTCCCAAATATGGTAATCAGGTGATAATTTCTCTAGCTTACTTATATTTGTATAAGGTAAGGTATTATCTTGATTAAGTTCGATTTTCGACACCTGTTCCCGTGTCCAATTTGTCGTTAGCCCTGTTTCTTCTGCTTTTACAGAAAGTCCTGAAAAAGTTGAGACAACAACACTTGCCGCTAAAACGATCGCAGAAACTGCTTTCCTATTCATAACGGTCATCCTTCTTTCTCCTTTTCGAGTTATCATTATCGATTTGCCCCGAATGGTTTAATTTCGCCCGCTTTACCTTCTTTTACAACTTCAGATGTTTCTCCATTCAGCTTCACTTTTAGAGTTGGGGCGAATGTACCACCAAATTTCACATTGCTGTTCTCATCTTTCGGCTCGTTAATAAAGCTGATTACCTGCTGGTCTGGAAGAACCATCCAAGAATAGGCTTGATAAGGGTTTTCCTTCGGATTCGCAATAACAAGACCACTTTCGTTCATTGGTTTATAGCCGCCGAACAGCCCTTTGCCAACAAAACCATAAACACCATCAGGACCAGTCAGGCCAGGAGCATAAGTAAAGGTATGGCTAATGGTAAATAGATAATAATCATCTCCATTTACTACCACGTGCGGACGTTCCATCTGGTGATTGGTTCCAACCGACTCAAGCAATGGCGGAAGAAGCTTCAATTTGGTTACGTCCTTATCAAGTACTTCGGCAATCCCGATATTACCGTTATACAATTCGGCTCCGCCAGGAACGGAATGGGTTTTGCGGTATTCTTCATCACCGATATTTTCCGGTTTGATAAAGTCTCTATCGCTTCCAGCTTGTCCTTCGAAGATAATATAGTCTTTGCCTGTATTCGGATCCTGGAAGAAGAATGGATCACGGAATGCCGTAATGATGGGACTATTCGCTTGTGCAAGTGTCTCATAATATTTTCCATCTGCTTCAAGAATGACTTGGTGTTTCCCTTCATTCGTCAGATGAACTCCGTCTTTATCCGTTTGAATATCAAAGGTTGTTTTGGCAATACGCTGTACGGCTCTTTTATCCCATCCATTGTTATCCCAATTTGTTTTTTCACCGGTTGCCGTATAGAATAAATGCACTTTTCCATTGTCATCCAGCATTGCTGTACCGGCCCATTGCATATGACCCAGGGCTTTATTATAGTCATAAGGGATTCCTGCGTACGTCCAATCTTTGCCATTTTTGGAGTAGAACATGCCAATTCTTGCTTCTGTATGGCGCTCACCCCATCCTAAAGAGCGCGGTGCTACCAATGCAAAAGCCACTCGGTAGCCATTGACAATCGCCATTGAACCATCTCTATTTTGTAATGGCCATGTATCCCATACCCATTGATCAGGTGCTACAAGATCAAAATTAAGATCAATTTTCGGTGCTGTTGTTTTGTCTGTTGGCATTACTTTTTCTGCTTGCTGACGTGACCAGATGGATGTGTAATCTGTACTAATTTCCGCTGCGAATGCAGTTGATACTGACAGGCAATTGGCAGCAACAACGGCAGTCAAAACCAGCTTTTTCAATTTCGATTTGTTACGAGTTTTCATTTCCATTTCCCCTAAATCCTCCATTTTTCGCGGGAACATTGTGTCTGTTAAGAATTTTTAGTCTATTCAAACTAGTTAAAATCCTTTTTTAGAGAACAAAAAAAGACCTAAAATGTACAAGGGTACGTCTACCAAAAAGGTACACTTCGCCCTTCATACACTTTAGGTCTTGCCTGCTTTACCAGTCACAATCCCGCATAATTTTGTTTACAGGGAACATTATATTCTGTTCGACAATTTCCTACAATAGGATAATATACTCTTAATTCTATTAGGATTTACTAGTTATATTTTCATATAACCAATACAAAACTCATTAGATAGAGTTAAACCCGTAAGGCTAATCTTTCTCTCCTTCAATGGCTGTAGCCATACTCCATACCCTCATCAAACGTATAAATGGTTCTCCATCCACTCCAAATACTTCGAGGCCTTTCGATTGATCCAATATTGGAAATACACGGGACGAAATACTTATTTCATTATTGACGTATGCTTCCACTATTGATTTATCAACAAATAGGCGTACCCTTAAAATATGGTCTTCAAGGTTTAGCTCA
The DNA here is from genome assembly GCF_018613105.1 of Bacillus sp. ISL-77. Taxonomy (NCBI): domain Bacteria; kingdom Bacillati; phylum Bacillota; class Bacilli; order Caryophanales; family Bacillaceae; genus Bacillus; species Bacillus sp. ISL-77. The sequence goes on along the minus strand of NZ_JAGGQY010000036.1, from coordinate 52,053 downwards.
CCACCTTGAATTCCCTTTTCAATTTCAGGATTTATACTTGAATGCCGGCGATCAATATGAATGCTTTTCCTTTCATTATCATAAAAAATAATCGTTTCTTCCTGTCCATTTGGGGATTTTAATAGTTTTAATCCTGTAGCTTTTACATTTGAAACATCGAATTCCAACTCGATTTCGAATTGATCGCTTTTGATTTTTTGAAGCTGTTTATTTACTTCATCCATTGTAACATTTTGGGCGGATGCCAGTTCTTCTCTTCGAAGTGACTGCACCTCTTCAATCGGACGAATTCCAAGAGTTTGCTTATCATTTAAATAGATTTCGAGCGGCAGCCCAGCCCCGTGTGCCCATCCTGATTGATATTTTTCCCTTTCCGAACGCCTGTCTTGCAAAATACTTGTCACGATGGTACGGCCTTTCCCATCTGTAAAACCTTGTGCTCCTGTAAAATGTTCACCATAATCAAACAGTTTAGGCTCCTCATGTTCAGGGATAAACTCCAACCGATCTGGGTCCCAAGTCCCGATCCAATAAAATGTAAAACGAGCTGCATCCGGACTAGGGGACATAAAATAAGGACTGATCATGAATACATATTTTTGTTCACCAGTCTCCTTGTTTTTAATCGGAACTAAAAATGGCAGTTCCCATACATCTCCTGTACGCGGATATTTCACTTTATCACCTATCATCAATGGTTTTTCATACTTCCAGTGTTCAAGATCTTCTGAAGTATAAAGTAAAGCTGTTCCACCTGCCTCTTTTATACCTGATCCAACAAGCTGGTACCATTTGTCTTCATCTTTCCATACGTATGGATCACGAAATTGTCCAAACAATACCTTTCCTTTTGGTGTTTCCATATTTTCCTCTTGTACTGTTACAGGATCAGGATTCATGATCCAATGTTTTAAGTTTACATCATTTTCCTCCTCTGGCCGTGCCATACCAGTCATTTGGTTCGGATTCATTTCATCGTGTCCTGCTGTGTAAAATAGAACGGGTGCCCCCTTATCGTCATATGTTGCACTTCCGGACCAAACTCCATCCCTGGCTGCTGTTCCCTCTGTCGGGCTTAAAGCAACGGGACTATCTTCCCAATGAATCATGTCTTTACTTGTAGCATGTCCCCAATGAATCTGATGCCAAAAAGGACCAGCTGGATTAAACTGATAAAATAAATGGTATTTTCCGTCATAGTAAATGGGTGCATGTGGTTCATTCATCCAATGCTGTGGTGCAGTAAAATGATAATTAGGACGATAGCGGTCTCCTTTATAAACCGTTCGATCAAATAAAGTATCTGGTATAGGCAGTTTATTGTTCCAGCTGTTAATGGCTTCTTCATAGTGATGTTTAATATATTCATTACTAAATGCCTTACTATATAGGGAAACATTGTCCATTAATCCATTAAACATATTTACCTGGAACACATCAGACACAGCGACTGCCTGATTATGTTTTCCAACAAGTAACGGAATATGAGTTGCTGGTGTTAACTCACTATTAGGAGGCACTGCTTTTTCTTGAACGAGTACTCCGTTTAAATAGAGTGAGATTTTATTTGTTTCTTTATCAAATTGTGCAACAACGTAAGACCATTGATCCTTCGGCAAAATTTTACCCTCTGGCGACCAAATTTCCTGCCATTCACCGTTTAAGGCCAGCTGAAACGTGATATAACCATGCCGTCCCATTCCGAGCATAAACCCTTGTTTATTTCCTTTATCATGTTGATTGATAATAACAGAGGGCTGTCCATTGTCTCCCCATTCATAGGCTCTTGGGGCAACCCATGCTTCAATCGAAAAAGATCCAGCTGGGTTATGAACCTTTTCCGAAGCAATGTCCAGCAAATTGGAATATCCATCAAATAATAATGCTTTACCACTAATGCCGTTTTTCCATTCCGGATCTGATTTTAATGCATAATGAATAACAGACGACAAGGATTGAGCATGATCACGAGTGACGTTTCCAGCCCCTTCATCAAATCCCCACTGATGAAGGGCATCGTTGCTAAGCACCAGGTCTAATGGCGGATCCTTCTCTTGATTGATATTGGTTAGGTCTAATCTGTTTTTCATCTGTTTTTTGATCAAAACTCCTGTAATCGTCAGGAAGCATAATGCCAAAACAAGCAGCCTTATCCATATAATCCTCTTCTTTTTCATCTTAAAAACTCCTTATCTAGTACAGTGAATTCAACCTTAATAACAAAAAAAACCTAAAATGGGTAAGGACATATACACAAGGTATATTCTGTCCTTCACTCATTTTAGGTCTTGCCTGCTAACCAGTCGCAATCCTGCAATATTGAATTTCACATGATTATTCTAGGTTATTTGATCCTATCTATCAAGGTACGATTTTACCTTTTTATGGCCACAGGTACATTTACATCATCAATATTAATATGTCCCCATCCGCCAGTTTCATAGTCTACAACTTTGATGTATAACTCTTCTCCTATATAATCCGAAGCATCCCAGTTAACTCTTCGATAGGCTTCCCAGTTACCACCCGTTTCCTTCATTAACTCTTTGCCGTCTGAAGCTCGTACCAGTGCTAGATAAAGTCTGTCGATATTAGCTCCTCCGCCAATAAGGAAATCGATTTTTCCGTTTCCGCCCAACACAAAGTTCTCAGTCTTTAAGACTCCTGTCAATGAATCCCCGCCTTTTTCTCCATTATAACCCCATAAATGGTATTGTTCCGGGTCGATTCGGTCTGAGGCTTGGTTAAACGGTCCGCCCCATCCCCAATCGTTTGCCTTGGAAACGTGTTCATTACTAAAAGCTTTCCCTTCTACAACAGTCCATCCGGTTAAATCGCCGGTTTGGAAATCATGGTTTGGCAATTCTGTACTTTCTGGAATAGGATCTCCACCGCCATTCGATTCAGGCCAATAGGCAGGAACCGTTTCCCCGTATGCGGAACCCATTTCCCATACCTTCATCGATATCACTTTCGCATTTCCGCCACTACTCCATAACTCCAGGCCCAGAGCATCGGAAAGGGTTGGATATACACGTGATGTGATGCTTTTTTCACCATTTGCATAAGCCTCAATCATGGACCGGTCCAGATAAATATGAAGCTTGAGATTTTCTTTACCAATCTTAAGCTTTCCTCCCTGTATCCCTTTTTGGATATCCGGATCGAGACTGGATTTGTTTCGATCAATGTTTAGTGATTGTTTTTCAACATCAAAGAATAGTAATGTTTCTTCCTCGCCATTTGCTGACTTTCTAGCTTTTAGACCTACTTGTTTTGCTGAGGTTGGATTAATCTCGAGTTGAATTTCCAACAGATCACCCTTAACAGTTTTTAATAATTCATTGGCTTTATCTGTTTTCATATTCTTAATCGAAACAAGTTCCTTCTTCCTTAAGGAATCTAATTCGGAAATTGGTTTAATCCCTAATCCACCTTCTGAAGTTAATGAAAGCTCAAGCGGCAGCCCTGCATTATGAGCCCAGCCAGCATCGTAATGCTGCTTCTCCGTCCGGCGGTCCTGTGTAATACTAAAGAGAATCGAACGTCCCTTTCCATCAACCATTCCGCTTGGTCCTGTAAAGTGTTCACCATAATCAAATTGTTTCGGTTCCTCGTGGTCAGGAACAAACTCTAATTTTTCTTTATCCCAAGTTCCAATCCAATACCAAACATATTTGACATTGTGTGGACTGTACCCATCAAACCAAGGGTTGAAAAAGAAGACATATTTTTCAACACCTTTTGCATCTTTACCTAATGGCAAGAACACTGGCAACTCCCAAACTTGGCCAGTTTTCGGGTTTTGCTTATAATTGCCGACAATCAGTGGCTTTTTGTATTCCCAATCTTTCAGGTTCTTGGAGGTATAAAGAAGTGCCGTTCCCCCTGCACCTTTAATACCTGAACCAACGAGCTGGTACCATGTATCTCCATCTTTCCAAACATATGGATCACGGAATTGCCCGTACCATACCTCCCCTTCTTTTGCCGGGAGGTTGGGCTCTTGAATCGTAACTGGTTTCTCATACATGGACCATTCTTTCAAATCGGGGTCTTCAGGATCTTTACTAGTTGCAAGACCTGTCATTTGATTTGGAACCTTTTTATCATCACCTGCTGTAAAAAATAACACCGGATTACCATTACCATCAACAGTTGATCCGCCTGACCAAACACCATCCGGCGCAACGGAGTTCCCATCAGGTGCAAGTGCTATCGGTTCATCCTTCCAATGAACCATATCCTCACTTACAGAATGCCCCCAATGAATTTGATGCCAATATGGGCCCTGGGGATTATTTTGATAGAATAAATGATATTTCCCATTATAGAAGAACGGCGCATGAGGCTCGTTCATCCAATGCTCTGGTGCGATAAAATGATATTGCGGGCGGTACCGATCGCCATCATACCGGCTGCGGTCAGGTGCTAAATCAGGTATTGGAAGTTTATGACTCTCAAAACTATTTAAATAGGACTCATAATTCTCTTTAATTTTTTCTCCTGACAGAGATAGGTTATGCATTTTTAATTCGTCAATCATTCCATTAAACATATTGGCAGTGAAAGCTCCGTTAACCAGAGCAGCGCTATTATGTTTTCCGATTAATAAATCATTTGAAGATGGTGTGATGGTTCCTTTCGGTGTGACCGTCTCCCCGACCAATTCACCATTTAAATAAAGCTTCATTTTTTGTTCAGCCTTATCAAAGGTGGCAACAATATACGACCATTTATTTTTTTCAAGAGGCTTGTTTTCGGCAGCCCAAACTTCCTTCCACTCACCGTTAATACTTGCCTGAAACGACCATTTCCCGTGCCGTCCCAAGCCAAGGATATAACCTTCGCTTGCCGTTTTATTGTGTTGATTGACGATCGCTGATAATTGGCCGAGATCGCCCCATTCGTAAGATCTTGGAGCAACCCATGCTTCAATTGTAAGAGCATCTGTTGGCTTAATAGTTTGATTAGATGGCCTAGTAATCGTTGTAGAATATCCATCGAACAGTAAAGCTTTGTTACGAATCCCATCTCTCCATAAAGGATCGGTCGATGGCTTGTATAAAGCTTTCGTAAACACATAGGAAATAGGGTCTGCCATTCCTCTAACAAAGTCTTTTGTTTTGGTTCCACTGCCTTCATCCAATGGCCAGTTTGCTATGATGCCGGTATTTTTCACATGAAAGTCATCTACGTTAATATGGCCCCATCCACCTGTCGCATGGTCCACCACTTTGATGTAGACTTTTTCCCCCAGGTAATTGGCTGCGTCCCACTTGACCCGAGTATAAGCTTCGCTGTCCTTCCAATTGGTATTCGTCGCTTTGAGAAGTTCTTTATCATCGGAGGCTCTAACTAAGGCCACATATAATTTGTCTATGTCATTACCGCCGCCGATTAGGAAATTAATTTCACCAGTACCTGCCAGCGTAAAGTTTGATGATTTTAAAATTCCAGTTTGTCCGTCTTCACCATCTTTAGCTCCCCATAGATGGTATTGGTTATGGTGATTAAACGGTCCGCCCCAACCCCAATCCTTATCAGCTGTAACATCCTGATTGCTGAAGGCATCGCCTTCCACAATTGTCCATCCTGTTAAATCACCAGTCTCAAAATCTGGATTTTGGATAACATCGGTATTCACCGGGTCATTATTAAAAACATGAAAATCATCGACATTGATGTGCCCGAATCCGCCAGAATGATAGTCAACTACTTTGATATACATTGCTTCCCCGATATATTCCGATGCATCCCAACTGACTCTTCGGTAGGCTTCTGTGTTGGATCCCGTTGCTTTAAAAAGCTCTTTTCCATCCGAAGCACGAACCAAGGCAACATATAGTTTCGTAATATCCTGGCCCCCGCCAACAAGGAAATCAATCTTTCCATTCCCGCCCAGTTTGAATGCAGTTGATTTCATTACACCCGTACGGAAATCAGAGTTTGCATCATTCGCTGCGCCGGCAAATCCCCAAACATGGTAGGTTCCTTGCTGCTGAAAAGGACCACCCCAAAAACTAGTAACATTCGATACTGTACGATCAAATGCTGAGCCTGCCTCTGTCCATCCTGATAGATTGCCAGTCTCAAAATCTGGATTTTCAATCTCATTTGGCAGACTGACTCCATCAACGGCCACTTGATCTATTTTTGAAACAAAGGTTGCGCTGTCCAAATCATATACCTTTAATGATTTTAGGGATACTTCTCCACCGGTTGTGTAAAGTGCAAGAGATTGATTTTTAGGATTAGGGAAGAATTGATCCGTCATCACAACACGGCCGTCTTGACCAAATACTTCAACAGATGCCTTGTCAACAATCAGATGGAGTTTAACGGTTTGATTACTGGCATTTAACGGTGCTTCATGTTTTGCAGCAAAATTGCCATTGAAACTTGATTCACCAGCATTGGAACGGTCAACAAACAATTTTTTATTGCCAATATCGTAACCAATCTTTGTTTCCCCGCTATCGCCCTTTCGAACTTTAAAACCAAACTCCGTTGCCGTCGCCGAATTCAAATCAAATTCAGCCATAATCTCAAAGGTATCTCCTGATACGTTCGAAAGCAGATTTTCTGCTGGAGTTAGCACTTTACTTTCAAAAACTTGCGGATTGCCCCTAAGGCTTTCGAACTCACCTGCAGGTTTTTGGATAAGACGAATCCCTTCCCCATCAACCGTTGATAAGGCAAGTTCACGCGGAATAGACATCGTTCCACTGAATGAGGATGTTGGAATGTCCTGTCCATATTTCCAATTATTCATCCACCCCAGCCATAAGCGGCGTCCATCAGGCACATTACTCCATGTAACAGCTGCATAGAAATCAGCCCCATAATCGGCCCAGAGAACTTTACTCGGATCATTGGCATTGGTAAAATTTTTCCCATCAAAATCACCGATAAAATATTGCATCCCCGAACCGCCGGCAGGGGCACCTTCACTGATACTGACAGCTAATACCCACTTTTTCTTAGTTGGATCCCCATCAACCGGAAGGGCAAATAAATCCGGGCATTCCCATGTTCCCGCATGGGAGCCGTCATTGTTGCCAAATTCACTTACTTTCGTCCAACTTTTTAAATCTGGCGAGTTATAAAAATAAACGCGATCACCAGCTGAAATGACCATAATCCACTTGTTTGTTTCCTCATGCCAGAATACCTTTGGGTCCCGGAATACGTCAATCCCCTCTGGCATTGGAATAATCGGATTGCCTTCATACTTCGTCCAATTCCGGCCCTTATCGTTACTGTAAGCCAAACTTTGAACTTGGTGACCGCCTTTTTCTTGAGTAAATACAGCCACCATCGGCGGTTTAGAATCGCTTCCAAATCCAGTCGTATTGTTCCAATCCACAACTGCACTCCCTGACCAGATAAAACCTGTTTCATCTGGATAAAGACTGATCGGCAGGTATTCCCAATTGACCAAGTCTTTACTTACCGCATGTCCCCAATACATCGGTCCCCACTTAGGATCAGCAGGATTATGCTGATAAAACAGATGATACTCCCCATCGTAATAAACCATGCCGTTGGGATCATTCATCCAGTTTTTTTCCGGAGAAAAATGAAATTTGGACCGATATGGTTCATTTTCGCCATCAACAGACGAAATCGATGTTTCACGTGTTTCGGCTTTACTAGAAACAGTGGGCATAAACATTGAAATGATTAAAGAAAAAATGACCACTACCGATATTCCTTGATTTTTTAATCTTTGCTTCAACCCTGTTCCCCTCCAACATTTATTTATCACTACTATCCAAGCAAATAGAAGGCGCTTACAAATCAACTTATAAGAATGGGTGCTAATATGTATTGTTTAAGTGCACCCTAGAATAATTTTTAATCTTCAGTTTGTTCCCTTCATGTTTAGCAACTGGTTAAACCATAATTGACATAAGTAATAAACTGCATATGCTGCGAGACTGCCAATGATGAAAATCGTAGCTGGATAAAAATAGAAAATAGCAGTACCCGCCCCAACAATTATCAATAAAAGAATCGTTAAGACCGGGTTCATAAGGGAAAAGAGAAAAGCATTTCGAATCACGTGCTTCCAGCTTAGTTCGAAATGTACCATAATCGGAAAAAGATAAATGGAGATTGAACTAAATAACAAAATGCCAATAATTAAGACGATATAAAGAAGAAGCTGAACAACAGAATCTCCTGGCTGGATAAGCCGATAATCCAAAAATAAAAAGAGGGCAAGCACACTCCAAAATATCGATAGGATAAAGCTTTGTTTAAAATTCTCCTTGAAAATTTTAAAAAAGCTCTTCACGATACCCTCCGTTTCCTTTTGCAATATTCGTTTACGGACAACACCAAACATGGCAACTGTTGCCGGAAAAAAGGTAATGAGGGGGAGCATCGTCATGACCCATAGTAAATTTAATAGAAATAAATCTACGATTGTATTCAATGTCGTATATAATCTGTTGTTTAAAGCGTTCATCCTGTCATTCCCCCTATTACCCTTTTCACTGCATTATCGCCAGACAGATTTTAACGTAAAGAGCTCAAGCGACTGCAACTTAACTTCTCCGTTTTTTACATAGAGCTCAATTTGCTTACTTTCTTCATTTGGGAAGATTAAGTCCGTTATCACCGACTTTCCGCCGTTTCCAAACACCTCTACCGATGACTGATCAACAAAAACATGCAAGATGATCATATTATTTTCTAGCAGTAGATGGCTCTCATGTTTTCCGGCGAAGTCCTCATGGAAAGCAGCCTCTCCCGAATTGGTTCGATCAACAAATAATGTTTGTTTTTTTACGTCATAACCAATTATCGTTTCTTCATTGGCTCCCTTACAAACCTTGAATCCAAATTCCGCTGCTGAACCAATTTCAAACTCGGCAACGATTTCGAATGTGTTACTCTTTACATTATCTAAAAGATTTTTTCCAGGTACAACTTGTTCGTTTTCTAATACTATCTTTTCATGACGAAGACTTTGTAATTCATGAATCGGGTTTTGTACGAGACGAATTCCTTCTTCAGTTTTCTTTAATCCAAGTACTCTCGGAATCGTCGTTGCACTTCGCCATTCTTTTGTAGGCGTAATATTGGCATAACTCCAGTTACTCATCCAGCCAATATAGATCCTTCTTCCGTCTGCGGCCGGAACATCAGACCAGCTGACTCCTGCATAATTATCGCGGCCATGGTCAATCCAAAGAGTCGTTTCTGGTTCGTGATGATTGAAAAATGTTTTACCATCAAAATCTCCAATAAAATATTGTGTTCTCGATCCTTCTTTATATTTTGGGTCGTTGCCAATGCTGACAAATAGCACCCATTTTTTCTGATTGGAATCACCATCAACAGGTAATTCAAACAGGTCAGGACATTCCCAAACACCCTGATGGGAGCCATGACCTTCTCCAAACTCACTGGCAAACTCCCAAGCTATTAAATTTTTGGAAGTATAGATTCTAATCGTTTGGCCTGCGGCTAAAACCATGACCCATTGATTGGTTTCACGATGCCAGAACACTTTTGGATCACGAAAATCTGTGATACTTTCTTCTTGGAGAACAGGGTTCTCCTCATATTTTACCCATGTCCGCCCATTATCCTTGCTATGGGCAAGACTCTGCCTTTGTCGTGGACGGTCCGAATCAGGGTATGTATCAGCATGAGTAAAAATCGCCACTAACCCTGATTCCCCTCCAAAGAAACCGCTTGTGTCATTCCAATCCACGACTGCACTCCCCGAAAAAATCGTTCCATGCTCATCGGGAGCCAAACCAATTGGGAGGTGTTCCCAGTGAACAAGATCTTTACTTACCGCATGCCCCCAATGCATCGGACCCCATGTCGTTCCATTGGGATGATATTGATAAAATAAATGATATTCTCCGTTATAATACACCATCCCATTCGGGTCATTCATCCATTGGCGCTCCGGTGAGAAGTGATACTGCGGACGGTATTTTTCGGTATAATACTGTTTTTTTTCCAGGACGTTATTATTCATTTCTTACACTTTCCCTTTCTCAGGAACTCTTTTTTTTAAGGCTTTGTTAAGGTTTGCTGTTGATTATTTCAGTTAAACTATTTACTATGAGTAATATTTACAGGCTCAATCTTGTTTTCATCATAATAAAGACTCTTTGCTGTTGATAAAGATTGAGAATGGTATATGTTTGTTTGCAACATGATGATTTTTCCATCTAATTGCTGACTAATTTTTATTACACATGGATCAGAAATGCCCTTCTTCTTTGCTAATTCGTACATACTCTGGCGAAATTCATCTATAGTCTCCCGTAAAGCTGCTACAGTCCCCAAAACCATTGATTTTATTTCCTTTCCACAGTTTATCGAATATTGTTAATATTTAAAAACTAATCTATCTATATAAAACCAGCACAGACTTTTACCCTCCACCCAAAATCAACACTAGCCTTTAACAAAGCCTTTTTTTAAAAACCTTTCAACCTGATCGATGGTTGGAATACTGGGAATTCCACCTTTTCCTTCTGTCGTTAGGGCACCAACTGCATTAGCAAAAGTAACCATTTCTTCAAATTCTGATGCAGTTAAATGAGCTACCGGTTTTTTCCTTTCAAGGATTTGATATAATACACCGCCAACAAAGGCATCTCCCGCTCCCGTTGTATCGACAACGTTTACTTGATACCCTTTTTTACTGGCATATCCTTGTATGCTTCGGTAAAAACAGCCTTCTGGCCCTAACGTGACAAATATTACAGCTGTACCAAATTGTTCCTGTAAAACTTCCGTGCCCTTTATGACATCACGATAGCTGGTTAAAAATTCCAGTTCCTCCTCTGAAATTTTAACGATGTCAGCATATTCAAATCCCTTTAAAATCTGCCGCTTTGCTTCATCAAGTGACCTCCACAAAGGAGTTCGCAAATTCGGATCATAGGAAATCGTTACATTATGCTTTTTTGCATATTCCAATGCGGTAAAAGTGGCAGTGGCTGCAGGTTCATTTGTTAACGATAAAGAACCGAAATGAAAGATACGGGACTGTTTGATTGTATCTTCATCAATATCATTTTTCTCCAGCATGATATCGGCTCCTGGATTTCGATAAAAACTAAAGGAACGATCCCCTTTTTCATCTAAATGAACAAAAGCTAGTGTTGTATTGACTGTTTCCGAGAATAAAAGATTGCTTGTATCAATCTTTTGGCCTTCTAAGACACCCTTGAGAATATGACCAAATTGATCGTGCCCCACTTTTCCAATAAACGCCGTTTTCTTATTTAATCTGGAGAGTGCCACTAGGACATTGGCCGGTGCCCCGCCAGGGTTTGTTTCAAATAATACATGGCCCTTTTCCGAATGACCGGAGGGTGTGAAATCAATTAAAACTTCTCCTAAAGCCGTGACATCAAACATGTACATCATCCTATTTCTTATTTTTTGAAAAGAAAAGCCAGACGAGAAAGGATATCTGGCTTTATATTGGGATTATTGTTTGTTATAGCGGTCTAATCCTTTTTGGTAAACTTTCATTAATTTATCAAGACCCATATCATTTAATTGATTCACATACGCATCCCATTCCTTCTCAATTCCTCCCTCGATCAACCATTGAGCTTCTTTTTGCTTCACAAAGGCTTTAATTTCCGGCTCAATCGTATTAATCACTTCAAGCTCTTCAGGGCTAAAGAAGATGGCAGGATAGCTTTCTTGTACCATATGTGGTTTATAATACTGGTCAAGAATTTGTAATCTTTCCTTTGCTCTTGGCTCCATGTCTACAACTTTGCCAAAGTGCTCCTTTAAGACTACAAACGGACCGCCCGGAGCAACCTTTTGACGTAATTCACCCATTGCTACGCCTGCTGGAAGCTCTTTATTCACTAACATGCCATTCGCATCTTCCTCGTAAATTTCACCAATTGGGCCCCAGTTAATTTGTGCTGACATTTTTGGCTCATATAATTGGTCAACCCAGCGCATCGTAATCTCAGGGTTCTTGTTTGCTGAGGTAATCACAAAGGCATCTCTTCCATACTCAGAATAGTTTGAACGCCCAATGACAACTTTGCCATCTTTCCCTTTTAATGGAGGTAATACCACGTAATCTTTCACTCGATCTGGTCCAACCACTTCCGTATTTTCCCACCAAATGAAAGAGCCAAGTGTTGGATTCTGCGTTTTCCCTTTTGCAAAAAGCTGCTCTGTCTTTTGGGTGACAACCTCAGGGTCAATTAAACCTTCTTTTACCCAGCCGTTATAATACTTAATAGCTTCCTTAAATTCCGGCTGAACCGCTGCATAAATAACTTTTCCATCTCTGACGATGCGGTGATCGGCTTCAAATGGAGCATCCGGCAGCCCGAATAATCCAATTAAATCTCCTTCATTCCCGCACCAGCCGTTATACCAGAAAGTCAGCCCAATTTCATCTTTCTTACCGTTTCCGTTCGCATCCTTTTCGACAAATGCCTTTAACACATCATGATATTCTTCTAATGTCGTTGGCATTTGCAGACCCAGTTTATCTAACCATGTTTTATTAATGAACATAATGTTAGGCATTCCGATTAAATCCATTTCTTCTGCACGCGGCAGGGAATAAATATGTCCATCCGGTGCTGTTACAACTTTTTTCAAGTCTGGTCTTTGTTCAAATAACTTTTCTAAATTCGGGGCATATTCGTCAATTAAATCCTCTAATGGGATAATGGTACCATTCTGACCATTTTGCACAAGATCATTATCGGAAAAGCCTGACGCATAGAACGCATCTGGCAGGTCACCACTTGCCAGCATTAAGTTTTTCTTTTCTTGATATCCATCACCAGGGATATTATTCCATTTAATTTGAACGTTTGTTGCTTTTTGAAGTCGGTCAAAAATCACCATTTTGGAATAGTCGGGTGCGAGAGCTGCCTTTGGTGAAACAATGTTTAGCGTTACTTGTTTGTCGACAATCGGTAAACCTGTTTTATGAAAGGCAGCATCTGCTTTTTTATCGGAACTAGCTGAATCGTTGTTTGAGCAGCCAGTTAATGCTAATGAAGCACTTAATCCTAAAACCAACGCCATTGCCATGCTCTTTTTCTTGTTTTTCTGGACATTTTTCTTGATTGATTTCAACATTTGATTTTCCCCCTATTAGATCGATTAAATGGATGGCAAACTATCAATAACGTCGACCACCACCCCTTATTGCAAATCATTTCGATTAACCTTTAATTCCACCGATCATAACACCCTTGACAAAGTATTTTTGAACAAATGGATAGACGATTAAAAGCGGGATGGAAGCGACAATAATCACACCGTATTTAATTAGCTCAGACACTCTTTGTTTTGCGGCCAAGGAGTCCAAATCACTGATCATCATTGTGGATGACTGATTTTGAATTAAAATGTTTCGTAAAATTAATTGCAATGGATATAAGTTTTCATTATTCAAATAGATTAAAGCATCAAAATAAGAGTTCCAGTGCCCCACTGCATAAAATAGGACCATAACAGCCACAATCGGTTTTGATAAAGGAAGGACAATCTTCCAGAAAAATTTCACATCCGAGCATCCATCTATTCGTGCCGCTTCTAATAACTCATTAGGAATAGAGGACTCAAAAAACGTTTTGGCCACAATGACGTTCCATACCGCAACAGCTTTTGGAAGGATTAGCGCCCACATAGTGTTAAGCAAACCAAGATTCTTAACAACCAGGTATGTAGGAATTAATCCGCCTGAGAAAAACATTGTCATGAGGAATAAAAACATAATCACATTTCTTCCATATAAATCTTTTCTTGATAATGCATAGGCAGCCATTAAGGTAAAAGAAACGTTTACAATCGTACCAACCACCGTATAGATGATGGAGTTCTTATAGCCCAGCCAAATCTTGCTGTCTCCAAAGATTCGCTGATACCCTTCAAGGGTCAGCTCTTTCGGCAATAGCCATACCTTTCCTTCGTAAATCATGTTTGGGTCACTGATAGAGGCAATTACAATAAAGTACAATGGATAGACTACCAATAGTAAGATGATCGCGACCAGAAAAAAGTTAATAATATCAAAGACCTTATCTTCCTTCGATTTTCTTGTCATTCTCTTATTCTTTAAAGCTAATATACTCATTTATGCTGCACCTCCTGTTACCATAATCCTGTTCCGGATAATTTTTTCGCAAACTTATTTACTAAGACTAATAAAACTAAGTTAATCACTGAATTAAACAATCCTACTGCGGCAGCAAAACTATATTGCGCCTGCAGTAACCCCATCTTATAAACATAGGTTGGGATAATCTCTGCTGCCGGCTGGTTCATTGGTGTTTGTAACAGGTAAGCCTTTTCAAAACCAATATTCATAATGTTACCAACGTTTAGAATTAATAGAATAACAGCCGTTGGCATAATCGCCGGAATATCCACATGAAAAATCCGCTGCCACTTATTTGCTCCATCCATTACCGCAGCCTCATGCAGTTCAGGGCTGACTCCTGCAAGCGCTGCTAGATATATAATCGCAGCCCATCCGGTTTCTTGCCAAACGCCTGAGGCAATATATAATGGTTTAAACCAATCAGGTTTTGCCATAAACGAAATCGGATCGCCGCCAAAAATCAGGATTAAGTTATTAATAAGCCCATTGTTTGAAAAGAAGACATAAATCATACCCGCTAAGACAACTACTGATATAAAATGCGGCGCATAAACAACTGTTTGAACAAAACGTTTGTACTTATCACTTCTAATTTGGTTCATCATGAGAGCTAGAAAAATTGGAAGCGGAAAACCAACGATTAGTTGTATAACGCTAAGACCAAGAGTATTTTTAATCAGGCTCCAAAATTGATAGGAATCGAAAAATCGCTCAAAATGTTTAAATCCAACCCATGGACTTCCCATAATTCCTTTTGTTGCAACAAAATCTTTAAAAGCAATTAATATTCCATACATCGGAACATAATGGAAAACAATAAAATAAACTAAAGCGGGTAAAAGAAATAAATAGAGCTGATAACTACTCAAGATTTTTTTTAGTTTTGATGCTTTTTTTACTTGGATGGGTAAATCGATTACCGAATTTGCTTTCCTAACCACTTCCATATCCTTGCCTCACTTTCAACAATGTTTTTTTGTTTTGTCTAACATTTCAATTGAAACGTTTCCAACAATAGCTAAAAAAATTTGTATTATCTAAACCGTTTCTTCCTTTCTTTACATCATAGGTATTCGATAAATCTCTTACTTGAACGTTTCATTGAAACGTTTCCAAAGAGAGTTAAAAAAATTATATATCTAAGGTTCCTCCCTCTCTGTAACGAGAGGCATTCGATAAATCCTTATCCTCCAGCGTTTCAATTGAAACGTTTCCAACGAAGAGTTAAAAAAATTGCAAATAATACCTAAGTTGTTTCGCCCTCTCTGTACATGACAGGGATTCGATAAATCTCTTGCTCCAGTGCTCCACCTTCAATCTTTCTTAAGAGAAGCTTTACAGACATTCTTGCCATTTCTTCAACCGGCTGCCGGATCGTTGATAGAATTGGATGAAACAGCTTATTATCCTGAATTCCATCATAACCAATTACTTTTACATCCTCTGGAGTTCGTATTCCATGTTGTTTGGCTTTATCAATATATTTGGCGGCTAGCAGGTCAGTATTAGCAAATATGCCGGAAACATTATGATGTTCTTTTATTTTAAAGAAATTTTCGAAATATTCATCATCATTATAAACAGCATCATGCTCCTCATAAATGATATATTCAATCCCTTGATCCTTTGATTCATCTATAAATCCTTTCTTCCGAAGTTCGACCTCACTGTAGGCAGAACTAGTGATTCCAAGATACGCCGCTTTTTGTGCTCCCGCCTTTACAAGTTCTTTTAGCGCAATGCGGCCGCCAGTATAGTTATCTGAAGTTACACATGTGATTTTTTTTCCAAAATGGCGGTCAATGCTGATAATAGGAATATCGGTGTTCACTCTATCCTCGATGTCGTTGTAAGTAATCCCGATAATACCTGCTACTTTATTCTGATTGAGCCTATCTAAATAATAAAGCTCTTTGTCAGGTCTGCCTCCACTATTGCAGAGCATCAATTTAAAACCTTCTCGGTCAAGCTCATCTTCGATATAATAGGCTAGCTCCGAAAAAAATGGATGCCATATACTAGGGAGCAATAGCGCAACCATTTTTGATTTTTGCATTTTAAAGTTTCTTGCCACTTCATTAGGTATGTAATTTAATTGTTTGATCGCAGCATTCACTTTCTCCCGTGTTTCGTTCCTTACATTCGGATGATTGTTAATGACTCTTGAAACAGTGCCAACTCCGACTCCTGCTAGGTCTGCAACATCTTTTAAACTTGGCACTACTACTACCTCCCATATTAAAGCGATTTTCATAAACTTATGATACCACTACTTGGAAACGTTTCCATGTACCTATGATATCATCATCTTGGAAACGTTTCAACGTTTTTTTAAAAAAATAAATTAATTTTTCTGATTACTTTTTCAAGATAGAATGTATTTTTTTAATGCCTCTGCTACACCGTCCTCATCATTGGAAAGTGTGATATCATTAGCAATTTGTTTCACTTGTTCCGGTGCATTTCCCATGGCAATTCCAAGTCCCGCAAATTCGATCATATTCATATCGTTATAGTTGTCGCCTATTGCGATAATCTCGTTTTTTAGGATATCAAACTCTTTGCATAAAAATTCAATGGCAGAAGTTTTGGTTGTATGTTTGGGCATTATTTCTAAGTAGGTAGGTTTTGAAGGGTATATATTTAAATAGCTAGAGAGATAATCATTTATTTTTACATCCAATTGATGTATCTTATGGGATTCGGCCATACATAAAATTTTATTAGGTCCAGTATTTCCTTGCTCCCACATCATAAATAAGGTACTAAAATCTAAAATTGAAGGAGTAATATTCGTAATTTCACTCTCTTGTTTCGCCCAATCATCCATTTCTTCTATATACCATTCATCATCCTTATATAAACTGATATGTATGCCGATACTTTTGACAATGTTATACACCTGCTTAACATCTGAAACTGGTATCGTAATGTTTAATAGCGTATCACGATTATTCCAAATGAACGCACCGCTGTAACAAATAATAGGCTGTACGATATTTAATGCTTGCTGCAAGAACTTTATCCCTTTAGGCATTCTTGCAGAAACTAGGATGACTGGAATTTGTTTTTCAATAGCAACTTTCTGGATTACTTGTTTCGTTTTTTCCGTAATCTCATGCCTGGAATTCAGTAATGTCCCATCAATATCCAAACATACCATTTTGAAATTACCCATATGAATCCCCCTAGTCCTTAATAAAATATTTTTAGTCGGAATTTATAACAAGTGTCTAAATTTTTAGTAAGCTAATATATAAATATATCGTCGATTTAAAGATCATGAATATATTGTCAATAATAATTGGTTTTCTTCTTTAAGGTAACTAATTTTGTCCTTTTACCTTTATGAACTGACACAAATCTCATTACCGCGCTGTGAATGGTATAGCTTCCAGTAATACCCCTTACGCCTAATTAATTCGTAATGGGATCCCTCCTCTATGATTCTACCTTTTTCAATGAAAAGAATACGGGTTGCGTTTTGAATCGTCGAAAGCCGGTGGGCGATAATAAAGGATGTTCTGCCTTTCAGTACCGTCTCCAGTCCTTTTTGCAAGGCCAGCTCCGTTTCCGTATCGATCGATGAAGTCGCTTCATCGAGGATTAATATTTTCGGATCGGCCAATAGTGCCCTGGCAAAAGAGATCAGCTGCCTCTGTCCAGTAGAAAGACTTGTGCCTCTCTCATTTACTTCGGTTTGATATCTATCCTTCAAACGGCTGATAAACTGATGAGCCTGCACCGCTTTTGCAGCCTCTAACACTTCTTCATCTGTCGCATCCAGCCGGCCATAGCGGATATTATCCATAATCGTTCCCGAAAAAACAAACGGATCTTGGAGCATGATTCCCATTTGCTTCCTAAGCGATGGGATCGTTACCGTCTTAATATCAATCCCGTCAATTTCAATTTTCCCACTATTAATATCATAAAAACGACTAATCAAGCTTATGATCGTGGTTTTCCCTGATCCTGTTGCACCGACAAGAGCGATCCTTTCACCTGGATTTACCTTGAAATTAATATTGTTGAGGGTTTTCCCCTCTTTCTCATACCCAAAAACAACATTCTTATATTCAACCATCCCTTGAATTTCGGGAAGCTGAGCAGCATTTGGAGCATTGTTTACCGTTGGCTTTTCATCCATCATTTCAAAAATTCGTTCCAAATAGGCCATCGCATTAATGATGGCATTATAAAAATTCCCGATGTTCGCTAAAGGCATCCAGAACATCCATATATAGCCTATAAAAGCAACCAGTGAACCAACCGTGACCCCGTGACCGATCATCGCTATGCCGAGAATGTAGATAAACGAAACCGTTAGGACTGAAATAATCTCAATGGAAGGCCATAGCAGAAATTGTATTTTCACTGCCTTCATCCATGAGCCTCGATAGCTCTCAGCCACTTCACCAAAAATACGTTTATTTTCTGACTCTCTGGAAAAGGCTTGAGTAACCTTAATTCCATTAATACTTTCATGAATATATGCATTCATATTGGATTGCTTGTTACTTAAAGTTTGCCAGGCTTTCCGCTGGGCATTTTTTATAAAAAATATCACCGCGGCCAGTACTGGAAAACCAGCCATGGCATACAGCGTAAGTTTTACATCAATCGATAACATAAAACCGAGAATAACAAACAGGCTGAAAAGATCGGTGATCAAATTAATGATTCCATTTGAAAGCAAATCACTTAAAGAATTAACATAGTTTACAACTCTCACTAAAATTTTTCCATGCGGCCTGCTATCGTAAAAAGAGAATGATAGTTTTTGCAAATGAGTAAATAAATCTTTCCTAATATTTTGGATGATACTCTGTCCAGTCTCAGTCATGATTCGAATCCGATATTTCATACAGATCCCGCTAATCAACAGGGCGATTACGTAAATACCCGCAAGAATGAATAAGCCCCCAACGTCTTTGTTTGGGATTTTCACGTCAATGGCTTGTTTAATCATATACGGCCCGATTAAATTCGCACCGCTGGCGATCAGCATCATGAAAACGGTAAAAAGGATCTTTTTTTGGTGAGGCTTTATATAAATTAACAACCGTTTAAATTGAATAAGACTAAATGGTGACTCTAACTCCTCATCGACATCAAATTTATTTCGTACCATTGATATAGATCACTTCCTTTCCATGGTGCTGTTCTTCAAAATTTCCATATTGATTTTTAAATACGTTAGCGTAGTAGCCCTTTTTCTTAAGCAGTTCTTCATGCTTCCCTCTTTCAATAATCCTTCCATTTTCCATAACAAGAATCAAATCCGCCTCTTTAACAGATGTAATCCGATGGGCAATAATGAAACAGGTTTTATCCTGATGGATAGACTTCAACGTTTTTTGAATACGAAGTTCGGTTTCCATATCGACACTTGAGGTTGTATCATCAAGGATGAGAATCGATGGATCTTTCAGAATCGCCCGTGCCAAAGCAATCCGCTGCCTTTGCCCCCCGGAAAGCCCTACCCCTCGTTCACCAATGATCGTTTCGTAACTATCAGGCAGCTCAATAATAAAGTTGTGTGCCTCTGCCATTTTCGCAGCCGTTTGAACGGATTCTATCGACGCTTCAGGATTTCCATAAGCGATATTTCCTTCAATCGTATCTGAAAAAAGGAAAATATCCTGCATCACCATGGCCATGCTTTCCCGTAATTTGTGGATATCCCATTCCATCACATTGATTCCGTCCACGCTTACTTCTCCACTATCCGTATCATAGAATCTGCTTAGAAGATTCACTAATGTTGATTTCCCGGCACCAGTCGGCCCAATAATTCCAATCGTTTGACCCGGCATGCCTTTAAAGGTAATATCCTTCAACACCGACTCTTCACCATAACTAAAGGAGACTTGTTTGAAATCAACGATCCCTTTGAAATTTTCCACGTTCTTTTTATTGACAGCATTGGTGATTTTCGGTTCTTCATTTAATAATTCTTCCACTTTTTCAGCAGAAGCAATAAACCGCTGGACATCATTTATCAACCAGCCAGCCATCCGCATCGGATTATTTAGCGCCCATATCAAGGAATTGAACGTAACTAATTCTCCAAGAGAAATAGAATTATTAATTACCATAATCCCACCAACTACGATCATGACAACTGTTAACATCCCTGCAAGTGAATCAAGTACGGGCAAGTACTTTTCCCATACTCTTGCCGAGTTAAGATTCTTTTCCTTGAAACCTGTATTTTCTAATGAAAATTTTTCTATTTCATAATCTTCCTTCGCAAAGGCTTTTACCACTCGATTGCCGCTGATATTCTCCTGCACCACTGAATTCAACCTGGCAAACTGTTCCCGAATCGCAGAAAAAGTGGGTTTTACAGTATAGGTTAAACGAAAAGCAAAGAAACCAATAATCGGTGTTACGGCGAGCATGACCAAAGCTAACGGCGGATGTAGAGCAAACATGAATCCAATAGCAAACAGCAAAATGGTAACATTTTCAAAAATAATATAAATAGCCCATGCAGTAAAATGCCTGACTGCTTCTAAATCCCCAGTCATGCGCGCCATGACATCTCCCGTTTTTGTTCGATCATAAAAACTAAAATCCAATTGGTTAAGCCGAGTATACAACTCTTCCCTTATCGTAAAAATTACATTTTGCGAAATCCGCTCAAACATTAATTGATAACTATAACGAATCACTGTCTTGGTTATGGTTACACCAATCATTAATCCCAACAGGGGCCATAATAAATCATTCTGATGTCCATAAATAACCTTATCGATGATTTTACCGGCAATATAGGGATTAAACATATTTAGAACTGAAACAGCTAGCGCAAGTGAAAGTCCAATGAATAATCTAACCCGGTAATTCCGTATATATCCCCATATCCATCGCATGCTTTGCAAAGATCGTTTCCTCCTTCCAATTCTGTTTAAACATAAATACATCATATTATTGTTGCGGTCTTCGTATGAATGAGAAAAAATTTATTTAGGTATTCGAAACAGCCCTCCTTTAAAAAGAAAGGCTGTTTAATATTTCCCGCTGCGTCTCTTGAAAATGGATGACTTCCTCTTGAGTTGGTAAGGAAGAAATGGCGCCTACTTTCGTACAAACCATTGCTCCCACTTTATTACTAAAGTACATGATTTGTTTCAGTTGTTCGAAGTCTTTTAAAACTCTCTTTGGTTCTGTTGCTCTAGCCAACTGGTAAAGTGTTGCGCCTACGAATGCATCACCCGCACCGGTAGAATCGATAGAATCTACTTTTATACTTGGAACCATCTCCATATTTTGCCCATTAGAAATCATCGTTCCTTCTTTTCCTAAAGTAACCGCAACGACTAATGCTCCCAGTTGATGTAGAACTTCGATTCCATCACTTAAATCGTTCATGCCAGAGATAATTTTTAATTCCTCATCGCTTACTTTTACAAAATCAGCGATAGCGATTCCCTTTTGCGCTAACTCTACAAATTGGTCTCTTCTCCCTTTCCAAAGGTCAATTCGATAGTTAGGGTCAAATGAGATAAATTTACCTTCGTCCTTTGCTTCCTGCATGACATGTAAATAAGTCGATTGAAAGGGATCATTTAATAAAGCGGTCGCTGAACCAAAGTGTAGAATACTCGATTCTATTATTTTTTCTTTATCAAGCTCGTCTTCAGTTAAAAAAGCATCTGCCCCGCGATTAAATACGAAGTCTCTTTCTCCATTTGCTTTCAATGAAACAAAAGCTAGAGTTGTAGGATGCTCATTATCTAGTACAAGCATAGAGGTATCGACATTCACTTCTTCTAATATATTTTTTAAAAAATGACCAAACGGATCATTTCCAACTTTTCCACTGAATAGAGCACTGCCCCCTAATTTCACAATCGCAGCACAAACATTAGCAGGAGCTCCCCCTGCCTCTTTTTCAAAATTTTGACCTTGGACTAAGTCCATGTCCACATCTGTACAGAAAAAATCGATTAATAATTCTCCAATACAAATGACTGATGAATTGTTTTTCATTTTAGCTCAACCGTCCTTTCAAATTGTTCTATATAGTAACTTTTTCATGGCCTTGCAAAAACAAAGCTCTAACCTTTGATTAGAGCTCTGCCGAAAAATAAAATTACTTATCACTGGAAGTTAACGATAATTTGCGTTTTTTTTACTTCTTTATTTTATATCAGACGAAAGTGTCCACTGCTGACGCTCTAGATTCAGATTCAAATCATTAAGTGTCAAAATTCCCTCTCCCGATATTTCGAGTGCCTTGCCATTATGAACAGAAGTGATTCTTACAGTTCCATTATCATTTTTGGTAATTATCCAGCGCTGATTATTATAGCCAAGATAGTTGTACAGCTGAATTTTATTTTGCCCTGTATCCAGATCTATAGCTTTGCCGGCCTCTGTACGTATGGAATAAGAACCATAATCATCACCTGTCGGAATCAAAGTCCAGTTTATAGCTTTGTCTGCATCAGCTACGGTCACAGGCTCACCGTTTTGAGAATTAGCAGTATAAATCGCTTTGCCTGTTGCTATATTCGTAAAGCTTGTTACGGTTAAGTTTGCTTCTGACATATTGCTGACATTGACATTCTGATAGTAAGCTTGACCTCCAAAGACATTTAAACCAAAATGGCCTTCAGCAAAGGTTCCATCCTGTAAATCCATGATTTTTTGACCATCCACATAAATCTGAATGTGAGGACCCTTTGCTTCGATTTTCACTTTATATGTCTTTCCTGGTTGAATAAAGGCAGGCACTTTCGCAATGACCATACGGTCCACGAAGAGACCGTCAATCTTGTAAAAAAGGCGAAAAGCCTTCATGTTCGGATCAAGATTGAAGTAATAACCGCTTCTACCGTCTTCACTTGCCCGGAACAGAATGGAACCTGCTCCTCCCGATTGTCCCAGTATCATATCTGCTTCATAAGTAAAGTCTCATGCCGTTTCCTTGGCCATATAGTTTGCATCACTTGTATACGTACCACGGATTCCATTTTCTGTGATGGTCCATTGGGAGGCAGAAAGATCTGCTTTCCATCCAGTGAGATTAGTATAGAATTCACCATCATACACTCTAACAACTACACTTGCTGAAGCCTTTCCATTTGCTGCAGAAGCTGTAATAATTGCTTCCCCTTTGCTTCCTGCTTTAAGTACTGCATTGGAGTTAGTGAAGGAGTCAACCCTCACTACATTCGAATCACTAGATGTCCATTTAATTGGCTGAGTTCCCTTTCCCTTTCGGTTCTCCGCGGAAGCAAACAACGTTAGAGCATCGCCAATATTCATCTCTCTTTGATTTGTATCCATTACAATTCTTGTATCCTCATCCGCATTTTGATTCCAGGTATTTGCTAGCGAATGTACCTTTAATGATACAATATTTACATCTCCCCCCTTGGTGTAGAAGTTCATACTGCGACTTGAAGGATCCGGGAAAATAACATCAGAAAAAACAACTTTCCCATCATTAGCAAATACTTCAATGGACGAATCGTCTACAAATATATTCATTTTGATACGTTTATTATCCGGTTTTAAAGAAGCTTCATGTAAAGTGGAAAAAAGGCTGGAGAAATCCTTCTCTCCTGACTCCGCACGATCTACAAATATTTGATTATCTGCTGTTTTGTAGCCCACGACTGTTTTTTGGTCGGCCCCTTCACGAACATGAAAACCAAATTCGGTTAATTTGCTGGTAGAAGGAATTTCAATCTCCGCTTCTATTTCAAATGCTCCTGAAGAGATTCCCTTCAACAAGTTGGAAGCATTAGTCGGATTGACTACCTTGTTCTGTGTCTGGAAAATGGTACTGCGAATCGACTGTATTTCCTTAATAGGAGCTTGTGCAAGTCTTATCCCTTCATCTGTTTTCACCAATCTTAATTCTCTCGGAATAGTCAGTTCTCCTTTCCAGTCCATAGTTGGAAAAGCGAATGGATAATCCCAGTTGGTCATCCATGCCATTATCACACGGCGGTTATCCGGCATATTGGCGAAGGACATAGATGCGTAGAACTCCTTCCCGTAATCCGTTTTCAGTACTTTACCTGCTGTATTGTCATTGACGAATTTACCATCAGCTGTCAAATGCCCTACAAAATACTCCGCATCGGATCCCTGCGTCTTTGGATTTGCACCTGTACTAATCATCAAAACCCATTTTTTCTCTTCCGTACCGTCTACCTGAAGTTCGAAGAGATCAGGGCATTCCCATACACCGCCATGAACATAATTTCCATAACCAAAATTATCAGTAAGCTTCCAATCAATTAGGTTAGTAGAAATAAAGAAGCGAATGTGATCTCCTCCAGATACAACCATGACCCATCGATTGTTTGCCTCATCTCGGACAACTTTAGGATCACGGAAGTCCCAGCCGCCTGGATCTTCTCCATTCCTGCCCGGATTCTCAATGACAATTGGGTGCTCCGTTGAATATTCCCAAGTACGTCCCTGATCAGTACTGTAGGCAAGACCAATCCGCTGATTACCATTTGTTCCATCCGGATTAAAGGAAGTGTAGTAGGCAATAAGCCCTTTACCACCAGAATTGCTGAATAAACCGGAAGCATTTTTTAGATCTGCTACAGCTGAACCAGACCAAACATGCCCGTAATCATTCCATGGCAAAGCAATAGGGAGACGGTTCCAATTCACCATATCCTTACTTACTGCATGAGCCCAAGTCCCCCCATCTTGGTGAAATAAATGATACTCGCCTTCAAAGTGACGAGCCCATTCGGATCACTTACAGAGCCTCGAGCTGGAGTATAATGATAATCCGGTCGATATTTTTCTTTGTAATAGCTGGATGCTGGAACAAGATAAATATCCTGGAAGTAAGCAGAACCTGATGTTACAGAAAATCCGGCAAATCCAGTACTGTAACTCATATCCGCCACTTTTACAGCTGCCTCAGAATATCCATCAACATAAAGTTCGATTTGATTGCCGTTTGTTATAATTTCAAGATGGTGTTTAGCACCTTTTTCGGTTATATAGGTGCGGTCAGATGTTTTGAGCACAGTACCGTCCGCCTTCTCCAAATGTGCTTTGACAGTACTTCCTTCTTTCATAAGCACGGCCTGGTAACCAGTTGTTCCTTGTTCATTGGTACGAAATGAAAGTGCTGCTTCCGATGGATCTTGATCAAAAGAAATATTTCCTTCAAGCACAAAGTCGCTTGCACTCTTATTGTAGATTTGCTTGGCTTTCACACCATCAACAGCAATTCCCTTCAGACCTTTGATTGCTGGTTCCCAGCTTCCTTCCTTATATAGGGAAGGGCCTAGATTTGTAGAAAGTTCGCTAACTTTTACATTTTGAAACAACGCTGCTCCATCCCATACATTAAGGCCAAGAAAACCCTTATGATATGTAGCATTATGGACATCAATAATAGGAGCATACTGATTCCCCCAATAAACTTTGATATGATCTCCAACCACCTTCACCTTCAGATGATAGATTCCTCCCTCTTGCAGGTTAACTTGGAATTCCTCTTTTAATTTCTTCTCGTCACGAGCATCACGAAGACGAATGATTCCCGCATTTGGAACGATTTGCAGCATGTACGAGTCCCAGCCATCTTCATTAGAACGGAATACTAGGGTGGCGTCCGCATTCATGTCTATTATTTTTACATCCGATTCATAAATAAAATCTTCAGAATTAACACTTGATATAGCCATTACATTCTCTTTAGGTTCTGAAGTAAGCAAAAGTCCCTGTTCTGTGTCTTCTAACGTGCCTTTCCCTTTAATTTTCCAGTCTGTCAGATTAGTAATTGCTTTGGATACACTTTCAATAATTGTCGCACCCTCCCGCGTTTCTTTACTTCCAGTTTCATTCGATTCGGTTGCCCAGCCTGTTGTAGGATCAACAAGAATCGTGCCCATGGAGGCAGCGATAAGTACGATGGACAAAAATACAGAAGTCCATTTTATCAAAGTTGGTTTCATCCTTTGCCCTCTCTTCCAAAAACAAGGCTCTAACCCAATTAATTAGATTAGAGCTTTGCCTAAAAATAAAGTTACTTCCCCCAAATGGAATCTAGTTCTGTTAGTTTTAATGAAGACACTCGGATATTTCCTTCGTTTGAAAATATAACAATTTTCTCATATGGTTGGTTTGGAAAGATTAAGCTAGTAAAAGCTACCTTTCCATCATTTGCAAATACCTCTATTGATGAAGTATCAATAATAATTTGCAGATTTTCCAATTTTACATAAGCTTCTTGTACAGCCGGGAAAGATTCTGAAAAACTATTATCTCCAGCTTTCGTCCGGTCGACTAGTAGCATTTCCTTTTCTGCATCATAACGAACCACTGTTTTTACATCTTCAGAGTTTTGAAAAACAATACCAAAAGAATTTGAAGTTTGGTTTTCAAGTTGAATGCTCACTTCCATTAATGGACTGAACATGTTAAAGATTGCAGGTTGGTTTGCTTCAACCGTAAGGTCTTGATAAACCTCTGAACTTTTTCGAATTGTCTCGATTTCCGCTGCTACTTTTTGTATCAAGCGAACTCCAGCCTCGTTGGAAGCTAACGATAATACTCTTGGCAATGTCATCGCACTACGCCATTCCTCCGTTGGGACCTGGTTGGCATAACGCCAATTGCTCATCCAGCCAATATAAATTCTTCTTCCATCTTCAGCTGGGATATCAGACCAACTTACGCCTGCATAATTATCCCTGCCATGATCCATCCAAAGAATTGTTTCATCAGTATTTTCATTTACAAAGGTTGTTCCGTCAAAATCACCTATAAAATATTGTGTTCTTGAACCTTCTTTGAAATCATGATTATCACCAATGCTGACAAACAGGACCCATTTTTGGATGTTTTCATCACCATCTACTGGCAATTGAAACAGGTCAGGGCATTCCCAAACGCCGTCATGTGACCCAGCATTATTTCCAAATTCACTAGCAAACTCCCAATCTTTTAGGTTAGGAGAAGTATAAATGGTGGCGGATTGTCCAGTAGCTAATACCATTACCCATTTATTCGTTACTGCATGCCAAAAAACTTTAGGATCGCGATAATCAGTAATGTTTACATCAGAAAGTACTGGATTCCCTTCGTATTTGGTCCATGTTCTTCCATTGTCGGTACTATAAGCAAGACTTTGACGCTGACGCGGCCTGTCGGAGTTTGGATAGTTATCCGCGCTTGTATAAATGGCAACCAACCCAGGTCCATTCTGGAATAATCCTGATGTATTATTCCAATCCACCACCGCACTTCCAGAGAATATGGCTCCATGCTCATCCGGATATAACGCGATCGGCAGCTGTTCCCAATGAATTAGATCTTTACTAACCGCATGCCCCCAATGGATCGGGCCCCATGTGGTCCCAAATGGGTGGTATTGATAAAAAAGGTGATACTCATTATTAAAAAAGACCATTCCATTCGGGTCGTTCATCCATTTTTCTTCAGGTGAAAAATGAAACTGCTGACGATGCTTTTCTTTATATCGTTGTGTCATTATGTGTCACTCCTTTGTTTTCTCTTAATATCTTTTATTTCGATTATGATGGACAGATCTCACTAGCTTCCGTTGGATTTGTCTTTCATCGACCTTATGATGGACAGATCTCACTGGCTTTCTATTAGATTTGTCCTTCAGCCACCTTATGATGGACAGATCTCACTGGCTTTCAATCAGATTTGTCTTTCATCGACCTTATGATGGGATGATCTCACTGGCTTTCCGTTAGATTTGTCTTTCATCAACCTTATGAAGGACAGATCTTACTGGCTTTCAATCAGATTTGTTCTTCATCGCCATTTTTTATGAATTTCTATCATTCTAAATTGGATCAAGGCTGTACGTATGCTTGCACAGTACAACCTCACCCCTATTACTTAAAATCGTTTATTTTGTGTTCCTGTCGTATCCTGCTTGTTTAATCTTTAACCACTCTTGTAATCCTAAGCGGTCTAATTCTTTCAAATATCCATCCCATTCTTTTTCCACTTTGCCATTTTGAATCCATTCGGCCCGTTTTCTCATAACGAAAGCAAACATATCCGTTTCAATTGTTGTAAGTTTATCGCTATCTTCTAGTGAGAAGAAAACTCTAGGATAAATATTTTCTGCGGTCATATGAGGAGTCATAACATCCTTCATTAATCCTAATCTCCATGCAGCATCATCTGGTTTTGTTGTAACCTTTCCATAATACTCATCTAAAATCGCTAATGGTCCGCCGATATTTGTTTTTTGTCTTAATTCCACTGGCGCGGTTCCTTTTAAAGGTAAATGTTTTAGCATTCCTGCCGCTTCATTTAATTCAAAGATATTTTGTTGGGTTTTATCACCATACGTACCCCAGTTATCTTGAACTGATTGTTTTGGTTCATATAATTGATCAATCCATTTTGCAGTCAGTTCAATGTTCTTATCCGCACTTGTGATAACCATTCTGCCTCTATCAAATCCCATTCCATTGGTTCTGGCTACATTCACTTGGCCATCTGGACCAGCTAGCGGCTTCATTAGGTCATATTTGTCATTCATACCAGTAATATTTGCTTTATCCCAAGTGAAATATAAACCATAACGATTATCTTTGCCTTTTGCTAGATACGTGTTCCAATCTTGTTCAAACGCTTCAACATCGATTAGACCTTCTTTATATAACTCATTGAGAAATTTCATTCCCTCTTTGTACCCTTTATCTGATGCAGTAAACGTAACTTTTCCATCATTGCTTACAACCGTATGATCCCAGTTTTCACCAAGGCCAAACGAGCCAAATAAGAATGCTAGGTCTTCCCCGCCTGCTTGCTTTCCAATAAACGACATCGGGATTTCATCCGCTTTTCCGTTGCCATTTGGATCTTTTGTTTTAAAGGCAATCAATACTTGCTTTAATTCTTCTGTGTTTGTCGGCATTTTTAACCCTAATTTATTTAACCATTCCACATTGATCCATGGGAAATCATCAACCGAGTGAATACTTTCTTTTCCTGAACCTAACTCCTCAATCCATGGGAAAGAGTAAATATGTCCATCAGGAGCAGTCATCATTGATTTATATTCAGGTGCTGCCTCCAAAACCTTTTGTAGGTTAGGCATGTACTTCTCTATTAAATCTTCCACAGGAACAATCGCACCATCTTTTGCAAGTTTTAATAGATCATGGTCATTAAAACCTGCATCGAGGATGGCATCCGGCAGATCGCCGCTCGCCATTGCCAGGTTTCTTTTTTCAATAAAAGCATCGGAGGTATAGTTTTTCCACTTAATATGAACACCCGACTGATTTTCCAAACGCTTATAAATTATTTTTTTATTAGGATCAGCCGGCGCTAATGGTGAGCTTTGGGTCATAAAATTCAATGTCACTTTTTCTTTTAAAGGAAAGGAAACATCCTTTAGTTTGTACTCTTTTGATGATGCAGTTTCACTTTTGCTGCTGTTACTGCAGCCTGAAACTAGTAATATCGTAGCAAGTGATAAAGCCATAACTTTTTTTACATTTTTCATATCATTACCCTCCTAAATATTGTGTGTAAGCATTTACAATAAAATCTATTAAATTGGCTCATTATTTCAATGAACCCACCATGACACCTTTTTCAAAGTACTTTTGGAAGAATGGATACATGATAATAAGCGGCAGACTAGAAATAACAATCGATGAGTATTTGATCATTTCTGAAAGCTTTTTAAGTTCAGCCATAGCCTGCTGATCACTAATCATTCCTGGTCCAGTTTGATTTTGAATCAATATTGACCTCAAAACTAATTGTAATGGGTGCAATTTCGGATCCTCGAGATAAATCATCGCGTCAAAATAAGAGTTCCATTGACCAACAAACGCATACATCGCTAAAACAAAGATGATAGGTTTAGATAGCGGCAAAACAATTTTAAAGAAGATTAATAGATCGGATGCTCCATCCACCTTTGCTGCTTCATGTAATTCATAAGGAATACTTTTAAAATAAGTCCTTGCAAGGATAATATTCCAAACATTCACGGCGCCCGGTAGTAAAATCGCCCATGGGGTGTTTAACATTCCAAGGTCTTTTACAACCAGGTAGGTTGGGATAAGTCCACCGCCAAAGAAGATGGTGATAATAAATAGTGTCATAAAGAAATTTTTCCCGACAAAGCCATTTACCGATAATGGATAGGCAGCAAAAATACAAACCACAACGGTTATAACGGCAAATCCTACTGAATAAAGAATAGAATTGATAAAGCCATGGACCATCGCATCATTGGATAAAATCAACTGATATCCTTTAAAGCTCCAATCTGAAAAATTGAACGAAATCCCTTTATTTAATAACACCGTTGGATCCATGAATGACGCAAGAACGACATATACCAAGGGAACTAACACGATTAATACGGCTAAGCATAGAAAGATATTATTAAAGCCTAATATGATTCGGTCTATGCGGGTGTGCTTTATATTCATATCAAGACTCCTTTCTCGTTAATATAAACCTTCACCTTCGTTTAACTTCTTAACGATTTTATTAACTACGATTAACAAGATTACGTTAATGACTGAATTAAACAGGCCAACAGCTGTTGAATAAGCATAGTCGCCGGACTGCAAACCTACTTTATACACATAAGTTGGCAGAATTTCGGAAGAAGGCAAATTCATTGCGGTTTGCATTAAATATGCTTTTTCAAATCCAATCGACATAATCCCTCCAGCAGCCAGAATAAATGTTACTGCCATTAATGGTTTCAATGTCGGTAAATCGATGTGAATCATTCTTTGAAGAATATTTGCTCCATCAATCGTTGCTGCATTGTGTAATTCAGGGTCAACATTCGATAAAGCCGCCACGTAGATAATCGATGACCAGCCTGCCGCCTGCCAAATACCAGAGATAATATAGATTGATCGGAAATAATCTGGATTTGACATGAACATAAGCGGCTTTCCAGTTATGAAGCTAACCAGTTGATTGATAGGGCCTGTTGGTGATAAGAAAATAAACACCATACCAACAATTACAACCACAGAAATAAAATTTGGTGCATAGAGCACGAGTTGAATATTTTTTTTAATGGCCGCCCTTCGTAGTTGATTAAGCATCAATGAAAGGATAATAGGGACAGGGAACCCAACGATTAAGCCAAAAAAACTGAGTTTAAGCGTATTCATAAAAATGTCAGTAAAGTTAGGTGAAGATAAGAATTTGGTGAAATTATCAAATCCGACCCAATCACTTCCTAAAATCCCTTTGATCGTACTAAAATCTTTAAAGGCAATAATGGCTCCATACATCGGAATATATTTAAAAATGATTGTTAGAATAACAGCTGGAGCGATAAGCAAATAAAGATGATAGTTTTTCTTGATATATTCCAATTTGCCTGTCAGTTTCGAAGCTGCTTTCTTTTCCGCTTGGATCTGTACAACTGGTTCTTTTTGAACATTTACTAACTCTTGCAAGCTCTTAACCTCCTATCTAATAGCTTTTTTCTTTATCTGGTTTTAACTTTAGCAAATTTGGAAAAGGAGAGAGTTTAATATCTTCGGAAATGGACGTTTAAAATTTTCGGCAGTTGGAAACGGTTCCATTTACTTTTAGGAAAATTAACAAAGTATTCACGCATTTCTTTTGTTTTTTTATTTATGATTAAGGTGGATTGTTAAAACATATGAGAGGAAGTGGGAGATGCCTTTTAAAGCACGAACTGTCCCAGGTAAATTAATTATTCTAAGGATTTTAAACAAGAGAATGGATCAAACCGTTGACGAGAAAAAGTACTATTTGTACCAAGAAAAAGGCTTTGAGGGTGAAGTTCAGTTTGATTTATTAACAGAAAAGGTTAAGAGTGAGTGTTATATTTTAAATGATTTGCTGTTAAACGTTAACAACACAACCTTCCAACTTGATACCACTATCATTTTTCAAAAGAAAATTAGCTTTTTTGAAGTAAAAAATTATGAAGGCGATTATTGTTTTCGAAACGTCCGGTTCGAAACGCTGGCTGAAAAGGAAATTAAGAATCCACTGGATCAGTTGAGACGCAGCAAATCTTTGCTTCGCCAATTACTCCAAAAACACGGATATAATTTACCAATTGAGGGATATGTTGTTTTTATAAACCCACGGTTTACTTTATATCAAGCCCCCGTAAACGAACCCATAATTTATCCAACGCAGCTAGACGCACTTATGGAAAATTTAAATGCGCAACCGTCAAAACTAACAACCCAGCATAAAAAGATTGCTGAAAAACTAGTTTCGTTGCATCAGACGGAATCGCAATATTCCCAGGTACCCACTTTTAAGTATAGTCAGTTGAAAAAAGGGGTAACTTGTAAAGTATGCAGTTCGTTATCGATGTTTATCCAAGGAAAGAAAATAGTGTGTGGTGATTGTGGGTGCGAAGAGGTAGTTGAATCTGCTGTTTTGCGCATGGTGGATGAAATCAAGCTCCTATTTCCGGATCGAAAGATAACCACCAATCTTGTTCACGAATGGTGTGTGGTGGTTGAATCTAAGAAAAGAATAAGCAGGATTCTAGAGAGAAACTTTAAAAGAGTAGGTGTTCGTAACTGGACTTTTTATGAGTGATCTTTAGAATCTCTATAATAGACATTTTTCCTATTCCTTGTGGAGTTTTGTCCTTCAGAGCCCTTACGATAGACATTTTTCCTATTCCTTGTGGAGTTTTGTCCTTCAGAGCCCTTACGATAGACATTTTCCCTGTTTCCTTGTGGAGTTTTGTCCTTCGGAACCCTTACGATAGACATTTTTCCTATTCCTTGTGGAGTTTTGTCCTTCGGAACCCTTACGATAGACATTTTTCCTATTCCCTTGTGGAGTTTTGTCCTTCGGAACCTTTACGATAGACATTTTTCCTGTTCCCTTGTGGAGTTTTGTCCTTCGGAACCTTGATCATAAACAGCCCGGACCATTGGGAGGTTTTTCAGACAAAAAAACTCCCATAGTTCCTTAACTAGAGGAGATGCTCTCAAAGAATTTTATTCTGTTGCCAAACGGGTCATGAATGCATAGTTCTTTGGTTTTCCATGGAGTTTCTTCGATGCCAGGACGGGCGTACTTATAATCCTTTGAAAGAAGCTGTGAATGAAATGACTCGATGTTCCCCACTTCAATCCTCACCGCTGCACCTGGACAGCAATCACCATGATGCTCAGAAAGATGAATGATACAATTTTTATAGGATATTTGCATATACAACGGCATATTTTCCTCAAATCGATGCTCCCAATCCAGCACAAATCCCAGAAAACTCAAGTAAAACTCTTTGGCTTTAGACTCATCAAATATACGAAGGATTGGTGTGAGACTTTTCATGGTTATTTCAGGTTTATTCATTTAATCCCTGCCCCCATTTTATTGAATTTCTTTTAGACCTATATTGATTTTTTCTACAGCTTCCCTCGCCGAAGTCTTAACATCTTTCCTGCCGATTCCAACATCCTCAAACAATGTTCTGATTGCTTCACTGACAACGGGGTAAGCAGGAGTAACAGGGCGGTTCTTTGAAAATTTTTGAGTTTGCTGTAAAAATATGTTTTTAGGATACTCATTTAGCTCCGGAAAAGCTTTTGCTACAGAGAATCTCGCAGGAATATCACCTGTTATAGTTACATACTTTTTCATTCCTTCATAACTTGTCACATATTTAATAAACTTCCATGCTTCCTGCGGGTGTTTTGATTTAGAGGTGATTCCGAGCGCCCATCCTCCATTTGGAACAAACTGACATTTATCCTTTGGCAGTGGCGTTATTCCAAAATCTTCTCCCAGCTTGAATTCAGGGTGATTTTTTTCCAAATCTGCAAGTGTCCAAGAACCAAGCACAGTCATCGCCAGCTTTCCTTCTTCAAATGCACCACCAGGTATTTCTAGCGAAGCAACTCCATATTTATGATACAAATCTTGATAAAATTGTAGGGCCTCCAATGACTCTTTTGAATCTAAATACCCACTTGCCGTAGTTCCATCGGGGCTTAAAATATTAGCACCAAACTGCCAAAGGAGCGGTGTTTTAAAATAAGCGGGGGACTCTCCATCATTAAAACTCTGAGCCGGGTCAATACCGATCACATATTTAGCAGGATTATTAACTTTTTTAGCAATCTCTAACACTTTATCCCATGTTAATGGTTTATTAGGATCTTCAGACGGAAAAGGGACGCCTGCCTCTTTAAATAAATGTTTATTGTAAAATAAAGCAATACTAGACTCCACAATCGGTGCAAGGTAAATTTGACCCTTATAACTTAATCCTCGCAAGGTAGAGGCAGGGATATCATCAATCTCCCCCTCTTTTCGCATAAATGGGTCGATTGATAATAACGATCCGGTATTTGCATATAAAGCCAGCGTTGGACTATCTATCGTCAAAATATCCGGAGGGTTCCCTGCTGCAAGTTCTGTTCGCAGTCTTATTTCATAATCACTATATGGAATCGACTTCATATTCACCGAGATATTGGGGTTTGCTTTTTCAAAAGCAGAAACTAATTCTTCAAATGCTTTATTTTCACCCGTATTTCCACTATTTCGCCAAAACGTCAACTCAGTTCGTTCGGAACCCTTTGGTTTTTCCGCTCTCTCTTTTTGGCTGCTACCAGAGAATGTATCAAAAAAGGACAACGCATACACTAAAATACCCAAAAGTATAATTGCAAAAATAGTGAACCATTTTTTCATCTACATTCCCTTTCTTTCTTGAAAACTTAAACATCTAAGGCATTACGGAATTCAACAGGGGTTTTTCCAAAGTGTTTTTTAAAAACAGTACTGAAATATCCGGAGTTAGAAAAGCCAACTAAGTTTGCTACATCAATGATTTTTAGTTGCTTATCTCTTAAAAACTCCAGGGCTTTGTCCATTCGTAAATTCACCAGATAATCACTAAAATTCTGCCCGACATAATTTTTAAATGTTTCCGATAAATGAGCACTATTGATATGAAAGAGCTCCGATAATAAGGTAAGTGAAATTTCACTAGCATAATGCTGATCTAGATAATGCCGAACACTATCAACGATTAATTTCCCGTTCGAAAACCGCGCCATACGTACCTTTTCAATAATTAGCTGGGCTAATTGAAGGAGGTTTTCAAGCACTTTACTTTGCGAATTAAGTTCCCATATACTTTGTTGGCAATTCCAAATCGTTTTTTGAATATCTTTAGTTTCAATATCATATTTTTTTGCCAGTGACCCTAACAAAAATAACACTCGATTGGCAGCAAATGAAAAGGACAAAATCGATCCATTCCCTTGTAATAATAGTTGAATATTTTCCTTAAACGCCTCGAAATGAACATTTTCAATCGTATTTGTTAACTTTCTTTCAAAATCAGGTGAAAACTCAAATTCTTCTTCTTTCGTTATCGCGGCATCAATCACCTGTGATTGCGAGCCAAGTTGACTTTGACTCCAAGCAAGCAAACTGGAAATATAACCTGTCTTAAAGCTAGCTAGACCCTTGACAACATTTCCGATTCCAATCACCGTTTCTAAACTCAACAACCTTTTCACATTCTGTTGTACCCTTTCAACCAAATTAGAAGGACTATTTATATCTATTCGTATTAGAAAATGAACCATATTTGAATAGCTTGGGTCGTAAAACGAATAAGTTCCTGTATTCTCTTTTGAAATTTCCTTGCATAACATTTGGAAAGGAAGCCAGAGTTCCTTTAATCGATTGGGATTGCCATAACTCTCTCTAATTTCCACGGTGACAAATTGGACAACTGCGTCCTCATTTACAAGGTCCTCGATCTGAAGCTGGCGCAGTCTTTCAATGACCAATTTAAGCTGTAACCATTCCTCTTTTACTAAATAGAGCAAGTATTGTTCCTGCACTTCTTGCAATTGGGTGTGAACCAGATGACGCATCTGGGCCGTTTCCACTTGTTTTCGTCTCTCTTCCTCTATTTCTTTACGGATTTTTCGTAATGCTTCTACTAATTCATCCGGGGCTACCGGTTTTAACAGATAGTCTCTAACCCCTTCCTTCATGGAACCACGTACCAATTCAAAATCGCAATAACCCGATAATACGATTACTTTTACTTTTGGAAATTCCTGCTGACAACGTTTAGCGAATTCAATGCCATCCATAATGGGCATTCTCATATCTGTTATGACCAAATCAATATCCATGCAACCAAGCAATTCAAGTGTATCTTTCCCATTAGAAGCTTCGCCAACAATTTCAAAACCTTCTTCTTCCCAATCCACCTTCATTCGTAAACCTTTACGAATTTGAATTTCATCATCCGTGATTATGACCTTCATCATGTATATCACCTCTATCAAAATTTATACATAATGTAATCCTCGTGCCTACATTCTTTTCAGATTCAATCTGATAGGAAAAGCGTTCTCCGTAGTAAAGCTTTAATCGCCCAAGGACATTCTTTAGACCAATGCTGTTTCCTTTGCTCGCTAGGACACTAATCCTTTCATTCTTTGTTTCTTCACTCACTAAGTCTGATATCACTTCTTCAGACATGCCAATCCCCTTATCTTCTAAAACTATCATTATTTGATTATTCACTTTTTTCGTTTTAATAAAAATTTCAGCCGTGATCTTTTCTATAAAACTATATTTGACGGCATTTTCTACGAGCGGTTGGAGGATGAATTTAATAATAGAGAGATTTCTTGTCTCCGGATCCTCTACAATATCAATCGTGAGGGCATCCTCATATCTCACCTTTAAAATGTCGGTGTAGCTGCGAATATAGCTGATTTCTTCACCTAATCTCACGACGTCATTTTGTGTATTCAATGAATACCTCATCATCCGGCCTAAGTAGATACTTACATTCATCACCTCTTTATTCTTCCCCTGAACAGCTAATCCTCCGATGATTTCGAGTGTATTGTTCAAAAAGTGAGGATTGATTTGCAGTAATAGGGCTTTGTATTCCGCATCTTTTCGACGGATGTTGGCTTCATATTCTATTTCAATTAAATGCTTCAATTGATCGACGGTATGGTCGAATACTTTAATCACATAACCAACTTCATCATTAGACGATTTAATGGTTGGCATAAAGCGTTTTGCACCTAAAAAATCCCCATGCTCGATAAATTTCATCGCTTTTGCTAGTTTTCCTAAAGGGCTTACGATATTGGAAGAGAGCATGAACGACGCAAAGATTGTTATTAAAAACACAATCGCACTAGTAATAAGTAAGTTTCGCTGTAGAATATTAACTTTTGAGAATAAGTCAGACTTGGTCACTTCACTAACAAGAATCCAATCACCAACTGCTAACTTTTGGAAAAAAACAAAGTATTTGTCTCCCTGATAATCAGTTTCTAATAAACCTTTTTGTTTGGTATTATTCTTTATTTTAGTTAAACTATTTTTTAATACCCTTTTTGGGGTATCGATCTTCCCCTCTAATACATTTGCTCCCTGCTGATCCAATAAATAAGCATGTCCATTTTTTCCGATCGTGATTTTTCGTAAGGCTGTTTCTAGCAAAGATGAAGGGAAATTAACCTTTATAAATCCGTATGAAACAACCGTATTCAAATCAACGAGGGGCAAAATATAACTATTACTATTTCCTTGTGCTGGCATATATGGATCAATATGTGATTTTACAAATCGTTGTTCATTGATCGTAAAGTCTTTAAACCAATCTAGGTTGTGTAAGTTGGGGGTATT
This sequence comes from Bacillus sp. ISL-77, assembly GCF_018613105.1. Taxonomy (NCBI): domain Bacteria; kingdom Bacillati; phylum Bacillota; class Bacilli; order Caryophanales; family Bacillaceae; genus Bacillus; species Bacillus sp. ISL-77. Next base: position 14,237 of record NZ_JAGGQY010000036.1, on the reverse strand, counting down.
GCCCCATGCCCCCTCACCATTATTCAGAACGACTGAGATAGACATACCATTTGAATTGTTCACCATCATTGATGATAGCATCATTTTCAGTTGATTCTTCTGTAACAAGCTCTGTTCTTTCGGAATATTTGCATCCTTTTTTTCTAACTTTAACCACTGCTGAGTCGTTTGATTGACTAGGACCTGTTTTCCTAAATCCTCCGCCTGCGTTGTAATCAAGTCAATATAGAGCGAGTACTGATCCATTGCTTCTATTGTTAACTCCTGGGTCTGATCTTCAATAATTGATGTAAACCAACTTGGGATTATCATCGATAAAATGATTAATGGAATTGTTAACAAACAAGTAAAAATAATAAATAGGCGATTGCGTAAGGAAAAAAACATGGTATCCCCCCAAACAAAAAAGAAAACCCTTACATTCTATGGCTCAATCTATTAGTTTTGACTATTATTATCTATTCAATTTAACATATCCCCTATCAACTTACCACGGGATATTTAAATCCATAAAATAAGCAGAAACCGGATTTCGGCTCTGCTCATTTCTGATTCATATAGGCTTCCCGATATTCATTCGGGGTAATGCCCTCAACCTTTTTAAATACTTTGCGAAAATATTTGTCGTCTTGATACCCTATCATAGTAGCAATTTCATAAATTTTTAACTGGCTGTTTTTTAATAATGTTTTGGCCTTCTTCATCCGAAACTTCACAATATAATCGGATATATTGACGTTAAATTCTTGTTTGAATTTTCTCGAGATATATTCTCGACTGATATAAAAATGCTCGGAGATCTCTTGCAGTTTTACATCCCGATCGAAGTTCGCTTGCAAATACTTTTCAATATCATAAATGATGTTACTATGTTTCTGAAGGGTTCCTTTCTTAACTTTTTTCAAAAAGATAGCAATCTCTCGTTTTTTTCTCTGTTTGTATTCTTCAAGCATAAAGTGACCGTTTACATCAAAAAATATATCAATTCGTTTTTCGATGTCTTCAGCTGCTTTAACAGGTAGATTATAATGCTTAAACCATCTATTGCTGATCACCAAATATTCATTTTCTAAATGGAACAGCTGTTTTAATGATAGAAAGTGGTTTTCTGTAAAATCAGACTCGATTTGGTTGATTACTTCAACAAAGGCCCCAATCTCCCCAGCTTGTACAGCCATTTCTATGCTAGCAGAGTAGTCCATAAGGTTCCTTAATCCATGACTTGGAAGGTCCTCTATCACATGGACGCGAGTTTCTCTATCTTCCAAAATATTACGATTAAAAAATAATTGCTTAGCATGACGATAGGACTCAATTAAGCTGGAATTCTCATTAACCAGTTTACCTAAAACAATCGGACAAGAGATAGTCATTGTACCTCTTAGCATCTTAAAGATTTGTTTTAATAGTTCCCCTATTTGCTCAAACTTGTTCCAAAAGATAATCACAATTTCGCCTTTATTGGATAAGTAACGAAATCCAATTCCACATTCATTTTCCATCATAATTTCGTTAATGACGTTCAAAATCGTAAAGTAGGCTAAATCTCGATCTCCTTGAAATGCCTCAATTGTCTTTCCATTAATCCGAACAAGGGCTACTTGATAATTGTGAGACGGATGGATTCCAAAATCCTTAAACAAATCTCCCTTCAGGTTATCGCTATTTACTAGCTGGGTAAGCTTGCGGTCTCGATAAACCGGCTTCATTTCATTGATTAATTGAGAGCTGCTTTCTTTTCTCTCCCTGTCTAAAGCTTCCTTTTTCCATTCATCCACAGCTGTTTCCAACGTATGATTTAAGATTTCGGGATCAATCGGCTTTAGGAGATAGTCTGAACTTCCGAAATGAATGGCTTTGCGCATGTAGTGGTAATCATCATAACCTGTCACAACAATAGTTTTGCTGGTTGGCTGATTTTCTTTAATCCATTCTAAAAGCAGGACGCCATCCATTTTTGGCATTTTCATATCTGAAAAAATAATCTCTGGCTTATACTTTTGAATTAACTGTATTGCTTCTTCTCCATTTCCGGCTTCATAAATTTCATCAATTCCGTTTTGTTCCCAATCACCCAGGATCTTAATTCCTTCGCGAACGTGCTTTTCATCATCAACGATTAATGCTCTCATGAATGCTCCACCTCTTTTTGCATAACCTTTGGAAACTGAACGGTCACCGTAAAACCACTTTCTTCATTACTGTTAATAGTCATGTGTGCTTGATTCGCGTAATAAATCTGTAAGCGGTCATATATATTTTTTAAGCCAATCGTTTCTCTATGCTTCTCTTCTTTTGACACACCATGATATAATTCCTGCCTGATACTTTTCAACTGTTCTTCATTTGCGCCTATTCCATTATCTTTTACAGTAAGGCAAACCAACGCGTCATCCTGAACACTCGCCTCAATTTGAATAAATGCTTTTCCTACCTGCTGATCAAAGCCATGCTTAAAACAATTTTCCACAATGGGCTGCAAAATCATTTTCGGTATCATGATTTCTTGTACTTCTTTTGAGACATTTAATTCAAATTCGAACTGCTCGTAAAAGCGTTGTTTTTGTAACAATAAATAGGATTTAACATGCATCAGCTCTGAAATAAAAGGGACAATGTCCTCCTTCATATTCATACTGTATCTCATGATTTTCGATAATGAAGTGAGTAAGGAATAGACAGGAACGGCTTTCGATTTCAACGCCAAGGTACCAATCGATTGAAGGGCGTTATATAAAAAATGCGGGTTAATTTGTGACCGCAATACGCGCAGCTGTGATTCTTTATTTTCTATCTCCAATTTATATTCTCGCTCAATTAAATCATTGATTTTGGTAATCATTACTTTGAAATGCCTTCCTAACATCCCAATTTCATCGTTTCCTAATGAATCAAAATCCGCCTCAAATTCACCTTTTTCTACTTTTTTCATGTTATCAATTAATACCTTGATCGGTGCGGTTATCTTAAATGAAACAAACATGGTCGCAATTAACACAATAACGAGCGTCACGATACCAATCAAAATGTTGATTAAGGCCGTTTCTCTTGCACCTTGATAGAGTACATTGTAAGGAATTCGTTTCACAATATACCAATTCTTGTAGGGGGCGGAAAACTTATCGTGAACAATCACACCCGAGAAGTGTTTATCCTTCCATTCCGTACTTTTACTGGAGGCGGACTCCTTTTTTACTTTCCCAAACCACTTTTCTTTATTTTCCTTGCCGATCATTGATTCATTGGAGGAGTATATAATAACTCCTTTTTCATCCATAATGTACAAGTCTTCCATGTCCTTTGTATATAAGCGGCCGGCAATCGCACCTATTTTGGAAAGATTAATATCAATAGACAAAAAGCCTAATAGCTTGTCTGACGGTACGTCACGAAGGATGTTATGAAAGCTTAGGACATTTTTCATTTCCGAGTTTGGGATAACTGATATATTGTTATAACTATACATTTCATGGGGCGGTTCAATAACGGAAAAAAGGCTTTTATATCGATTTAATCGTGCATAATAAGGATGCGAAAGGATACTCTCATACTTTGCTCTGCCGCTAATTCTAGAATGATAATTAGTATAGGAATCCTTTCCTTTATCAATGTAAATGTGCATTTGTTCAATCTCAGGCCGTGTATTAAATAAATAAGCAAGAGCTCGTCGAACTTCTTCCCGATTAGTGTTTAAATTCTGTGATAGCCCATCCCTCATCACATTCATAAATGGTGTATATCGGTAAAGAACGGACGACATCTGGGCCACATCTTCCAAATAAACAGTTAGTTCATCTTCACCTTTGACAATCAGGTCATGATTGGTTGAAACAAAGCGATTATTAAGAGACTGTGTTGTTTGGTAATAAGTAATCGCGATCGAACTTCCAAAAGGCAGAACCGTTACTAGTATTAAAAATATAATAAGCTTTTTACGAATTCCCCACTGCATATCATCTTGGTTAGTTATATGAAAAAAATAGAACTAACCTTCCTCCAATTAATGAATTTTCTCCATTGTAACAACTATCTATATCCATTCCTATGGCATATATTGACTTGTCAATAGTAATGACTGTTCAATATATTCCACCCTACTGGTCAATGTAAGCCGTTTCATAATTTTTATTATTCTCTAAAATGAAATTATGGAGGTGCAGGTAATGAATATGCAAAGTAAGGTGGAAAAAGTTGAATCCTCAGTATTAGTAAATCCAAAAAACGCAGCAGTATCGAAGTCAGTTTCCTTAAATAAAAATAAGAAACTGAAAGAAGCAGGATTATTTGCTCTATTTGTAGGACCCGTTTTATTAGCTTTTATGCTCATTGTTCTGATTCCTTTCTTTACAGGAATTTATTATGCCTTTACAGACTGGAACGGAATCACAGGAGCGGTTAAATGGGTGGGCTTGGACAATTTCAAGTACATTTTCACCGAGGACAAGCAATTCCAAGCTTCCTTTAAACTTACAACGAAATATACAGTCGTTGCCATTATCTTAACAAATGCAATTGGGTTTGGGTTAGCGTTACTTGTCACCCAAATGTTGAAAACGAGAAATATTTTACGGACAGTGTTCTTCATGCCTAACTTGATTGGCGGTCTTTTATTAGGCTTTATCTGGCAGTTTATTTTTGTCAAAGGCTTTGCCTCCATCGGCGCACTTACTGGTATCCCTCTTTTTGAATTAGCTTGGTTAGGCGATAAAAATACCGCCTTCTGGGGAATTGTGATTGTCAGTGTATGGCAAGGTGCAGGCTACATTATGATTATCTATATTGCAGCATTACAGAACGTTCCTCAAGAATTAATTGAAGCAGCGAAAATTGACGGTGCAAATAGGTGGCAGATTCTTCGTCACATCACCATGCCCCTCGTCGCACCAGCTGTTACCATTTGTTTATTTTTAACAACGGCATCATCCTTTAAGGTCTTTGATGCAAACCTTTCCCTGACGAATGGCGGTCCATTTAAGTCAACGGAAATGTTAGCGCTTAATATTTACACAGAAGCATTTGTTAATAACCGTTACGGAATTGGTGAAGCAAAAGCACTTATTTTCTTCCTTGTTGTCGCAGCTATTTCTGTAATTCAAGTGACATATTCGAAGAAAAAGGAGGTTGAGTCCTAATGGGAAACAGGTACACAGGAAAAACATTTATTGTTGAAATCCTTGCCATCCTGCTTGGCCTAGCCTTTTTAGTCCCTTTCTATTATGTTATAGCAAACTCCTTAAAACCGTTTGCTGAGATTTTAACTAACACTTCGGCCCTGCCGTCCGTGCTGCAGTTTGAGAACTATGTGAGCGCCTACGAAAAACTGAACTATCTGAAGGTATTTTCAAACTCCTTAATCGTTACAGTTGTGAGTAATATCGTTCTTGTTATCTTTTGTTCAATGGCGGCGTACATGCTGGTCCGAACAAAAAAGAAGATCAGTAACGTGATTTTCATGATTTTCGTTGCAGCGATGATTATTCCGTTTCAATCAATCATGATCCCGCTCATCAAAACAGCAGGTACCTTTGGACTTTTAAATAGCGTCTGGGGTCTTGTCATTATGTACTTAGGCTTTGGATCAGGGATGACTATTTTCTTGTATCACGGTTTTATCAAAGGAATTCCCGTCGAGCTTGAAGAGGCAGCAATTATCGATGGCTGTTCAAGGTTTGGCGTATTTTGGAGAATCGTTTTTCCACTATTAAAACCGATTACGGTTACGATCGTCATTTTAAACAGCTTATGGATTTGGAATGACTTCTTATTACCATCACTTGTTCTTCAGGATCCGGAATTAAAAACGATTCCATTAGCAACGTTCTCCTTCTTTGGACAATATACAAAGCAATGGGATTTAGCACTTGCAGCATTGGTTATGGGCATCATTCCGTTGTTAATCTTCTTCTTTGCGATGCAAAAACACATTATTAAAGGGATTACCAGCGGATCAATTAAGTAGTAATAATTTAGTTATGGGGAACTACCTCTGCTATCTGTTTGACAGATAGCAGAGACTAATATAAAAATAGATTTTACAAACAGGAGGGAATTTTAATGGGGATCAAAAAGTATTCTTTACTTGCAGGTGTACTATCCGCTTCACTTCTATTAGCAACAGCTTGTTCTAGCGACAGTGCATCTAGTGATAAAAAAAGCAGCGGTAGCAAAGACGGGAAAGTAGTTGTTGATCTTTTTAATGGGAAAGTTGAAATCGCTGACCAATTAAAGGCATTAACAGACCAATATACAAAAGAACATCCAGAAGTTACCTTTAATATTGAAACAGTTGGCGGTGGCGCAGATGGTTCTGCAGCCTTAAAAGCAAAGTTTGCTTCCAACAAAGCTCCTGATATCTTTGGTAATGGCGGTTATCAAGAGGCTCAAACATGGAAAGATAAATTTGAAGATTTATCCGACCAGCCTTGGGTAAAAGATGCCTATGAGAGCGCATTACTTCCTATGACAATCGATGGAAAAATTTATGGTCAACCTGTTAATATGGAAGGCTATGGTTTTGCCTACAATAAAAAGTTATTTGCAAAAGCTGGTATTACAGAACTGCCAAAAACCTTCACGGATTTAGAAGCTGCTTCGAAAAAACTGAAAGCTGCCGGGATTACTCCTTTCTCTGTTGGCTATGCTGAATGGTGGGTTTTAGCAAACCATGGTCTTAACGTTCCGTTCGCTTACCAACAAGCGGATGACGAAAACTTCATTAAAGGCTTAAACGAAGGTACAGCAAAAATTGAAGGCAACAAATACTTCAATGACTACTTTAAGCTTGTAGACCTAACGATTAAATATGGTAATAAAAATCCATTAACAACTGACTACAATACAGAAGTAACACAATTTGCCAACGGCGAAACAGCAATGATTCAGCAAGGTAACTGGATCCAGCCGATGCTAGATAAATTAAGTCCTGGCATGGAAGTTGGTTTCATTCCATTGGCACTGACTGATGATGCAGCACAAGCAGATAAATTAATGGTTGACGTACCAACAAACTGGGTAGTTCATAACAAAGCTCCTGAAGCAGATAAAAAAGCGGCAAAAGATTTCTTAAACTGGATGGTTTCATCTGAAGAAGGTAAAACAGCATTAGTTAAGGAATTCAAATACATCCCTGCTTTTAAAACAATTGAAGCAAAAGCAGAAGATATTGGACCACTAGGTGCAGAACTTCAGAAATACTCTCAAGAAGGCAAAACCTACTCTTGGCAGTTCATGAAATATCCTGATGGTGCTGGACAAGAATTTGGCGCTTCCCTTCAAGCCTATGTTGGCGGCCAAAAATCTAAAGCAGAAACAGAAAAAGCTTTAGATGCAACTTGGGCTAAACTAAAAAAATAGTATGAGTATATCAACAGGCTCCTCTCAATCTGAGAAGAGCCTGTTAACATTTAACTAGTTCTTATTCACGATCCGGGCTATTGACCATAATTCCAGCCACTTGCGTTAAGCGATCATAAAAGGCCTGCCCTGCTGGTTGTTGATCAAGCCCAATTTCTTCAAATGCTTCCTTCATACAGCGAAGCCAGCATGCAGCTCTTCTCGGTGTTACTTCAAATGGTAGATGCCGCCCTCTCATTGCTGGCGGACCAAATTCCTGAGAATAAAGGGCCGGACCTCCTAAAAACTGCGGGAGAAACATTCGCTGCTTGCGCTTAATTTCTTCCATGTCCCCTTCAAACAATGGTCTTAACTCAGGGTCAGCATATACTCGCGGATAAAAGGCATTGACCAGTTTATCAATTGTTTCCTGCCCGCCTATTTCCTCATAAAGCGATTTAAGTTTGTATTCCAATTTCGTCACCATCCACTTTTATTTTTTCCCCTATTTTTTGATTATTATAAAGTTAAAGCGGAGAGACTTTTGTGATTGATATCACAGTAAATTAAAAAATACATAAATTCCCACGCGTTGAAAAGGTGTTTAAAATAACTTTCTAAAAAATTGTGGTATCCTAATATAATATGCTGGGTTCATATTAGTAATTAATCGGACCATTTTGGTTTATAGTACAAGCGGTCTTTCAAGAGGTGTAAAGAATGAATAAGGCCTGGATTTACGTTGGTTTAACCTGTTTGTTTGAATTGATTTGGGTATACGGATTTAATGAGGCTCAAACCTGGTGGCAGTGGGCAATCGTCGTTGGAGTTATTTTTTTAGACTACCATATTCTACCTATGGCATGCGAGACTCTCCCCACAGGTACTGTTTATGCGATATTTGCCGGAATAGGTACAATTGGAACGGTGTTAATGGATATATATCTTTTTGGGGAAAGCTTTAGTCCTGGGAAGGCTTTTTTTATCTTGACTATTGTCATTGGCGTGATCGGATTAAATCTCTCAGACAAGGAAGATGAAAAAACAGCCGTAAAGGGAGTTGCCTAATATGGGCTGGGTTTTTGTCTTTTTAGCAGCTGCAAGTGAGGTCGCCGGTGCGGCTGGACTCAAATTATACAGCCAGCAAAAAACGCTCCGAAATGGTGTTCTATATATTGGCGGGTTCGGCGCATCACTAGCTTTTTTATATGTGTCATTTCAGTTTCTTCAACTAAGCATTGCCTATGCCGTTTGGGTCGGAATTGGGACAGCCGGTGCTGTTTTTATTAATATGTTTCTTTTTGGTGAATCAAAAAACCTTGGGCGCATCATTAGCGTCATTTTAATTATTATAGGTGTTGTCGGCTTAAAGGCACTATCATAATACTTAAAAGGGTCAGCTCTCAGGTAAGTTAACGCGTAACTTTTCGGGGACTGACCACTGCTTTTACGGTGCTACTAATTCCACTTTGATTCGATCAGGATCTTCGATAAAAACAGCATAATGAGAATCTCCTCCGGCAAATGGATGTTTATCCTGATAAAGAATGATTACCCCTTTTTCCTTTAATTGTGTTGTTATTTGATTAACCTGCTCTCTTGATACTGCCTGAAAAGCTAAATGGTTCAGGCCGACTCGTGAGCGATGGTAAGGAACATCTAGAAAACGTTCATCAGTTTGTACAAATACGATATAGGTTTCTCCATGTTTCCAGCTGATACCAGAATCCCATTTTTGGTATGGTTCATATCCTATCTCCGTTAAAAACCACTCCCAAAATTTAATTGATCTATGTAAGTTGGAAACATTGATTTCTAAATGGTGCAACATTGGGCTTCTATCTCCTTTATGGCTTACCTGATTTTCCCCAATTCCTCTAAAAATGCAGGCCGTCTCATGTACTTTTGTCTTAATTCTCCGATCAGCTTATGTGAATGAATCGTTCCACAAGCATTTTTGTAGGTTTTTATGATTGAACAAACCGTACGATATTTTTTTCGATCCGTAGCCTCCTCCGCCGAGTATTCAATATACTTAATAAAAAGGTTGTTTACTTCTTCTAAATATTCCTTAATTACATATGGATAAAGGTCCGTTATAGATGAAATATGATTTTGACAATAGTTTAAAAGCTCATCAGACAAATTTTCCTCTTTTAATATTGAGAGGTACACAGAGGGCTGGTACTCCATCTTTTTAAAATCATCAACAAGCTTTTTCAAAGTAACATCCCATTCATTTGCTGCATATAATTCTTGTAGTTTTAAATAATATGTAAATTCATTTTTGAATAATAGTTCCCTCGCTAATTGCTTTTGTTGTTCTATATCTCCAAGTAATTCATTGGCTTGATATCGGTATACCCGCCACTTATGGACAAGGCCTCGATATTCAGCGTCTGCTTTTTCTCCATCCAAACATAGTTGAATCACTTTCTTATAGTCGCCTTTTCCTAATTCATTAGCGATTGCCTTTTCACGAAACTCGGTATGTTTGATATTCTCATATATAAATTTCTCAGCTGCATCTACACCATCACATCGTTCAATGATTTCGAACTGTAGCAATTTTATTTGTGTTTTTTCAAATCTTTCACTCCAAGATGATTCTGTCTTCTCAAAGAGGGATTTTAGCTGTTTTTCTAACTTTTTTCTCAAATCTTTAATAGGAGAATAATAGGTACAAATTTTTAAAAGAGCATAGCGCCAATCACTCCAGCCATTATAATGTTCTTTTAAAGCTTCTTTCACGATCGCGTCAAAAAGCCCCTTCTTCTCTTTTTCATTAAAATTGGGCAGACTGGCAATTACTGCATCGTCAATCGTTCTTATCGCCCAATTCATAACGTCACCGATTGAGCCATTTGAGTCATCAGAAAAATTGAGCATTTTTACAACAGGTGACAATACAACTAGTGATAGTAAAATTGCACTCTCCCATTCACCTTTATCTACTTTTTCTCGTGCTTTTTGGAGAGTCAGATCTGCACCTTTTTATGCTGGGGCCACGTGACGCCAATCGATGAAACCTTTCCTTTTTGCACGATTAATAGATTCAGTAATAAGCTTTTTCGCTGATGAAATTTCGTCTTTATGAGGAGTGTATTTAAAAAGAAGTTGTTTTTCAATTTCGGGGAAATCATCTGACAGGTCAAGAATAATCCTCATTAATTCTTCTTTATTTTGATTGGTAAGGATAGTTTTTAAATCGATTTCACTTCATCGTGAGGTATTGTTTGGATTAGATGGATTCATGCTTTTCACCCCGTGTGGATTATATATATTAATTGTATCATTTTAAATTAAGAGCAGCCGAAAATTGGAAGCACAAATTCGCCCATAAAAACACTAAATACGCCCATAGAAGACCAATATTCGCTCATTGAAACCAAAGATTCGCTCATAGAACTCAAAAATTCGCCCATGGATGGGGAATGCATTTAAATAAATTATAAATGTCCAAATATCGTAGTGTAATATTACACAAAATATGATTTTTATTAAGCTTCTCCTTGAGTTATAACAGAAACTCTTATAATTATTAAAGGGATTTAATAATTCATAATAAAAATACCACAAGTTAGATGCTAACTTGTGGCGGCTCTATTTACGAAAATAATTTTTGAAGAAGGGATTTAGGTTTTTTCCTCAACTTATCCACTGAGTTCTGAATCCCGTACATGATCACGGATTTACTCATAAATAAAATAACCATTTGGAATGGTCTTAATCTAACAAACGAGGCAATTCCCAATCTTTTTAAAATAAACATCCCAGGATAGGCAAAAAGAGTATCTAAAAATAAATTTAAAAAGAGGTAACGAATAAAATTACCAAAAGTGAATTTTAATATCCATAAGGATCCTACAAAAAATGGACCCACCATGAATGGCATTTCGCCAATTGCGTTAGGAATGATTTTTTCATAAATTCGCCACCATACTCTTCTTTTGGCGATAATACTTTCAACTGCTATCCAGACAACAATAAATAAGGCTCCTGGATAAAAGCGCTTAATGGTTAGCTTCCCTAAGAACGGCACTGTCAACCAAGGTAATAACATCATTAAGAGCAAAATCATTTTATTCTTTCTCATCTATATGCCATTCCCTTTTTCTTTTTAGAATGCGCAAATTGGAAAAATTTATTTATTATTATACAAAAAAAGGTATTTTTTCCACCTAATTTTGATTTGAAAAATGGATAATTAAAAATGAGTGACTATTTTTTTGTATAATAAGCAAGTCCAAACAATAGCAGAGGCAGCAGACCAGCGAATCTAAACCATCCCTCCGCACCGCCAACATAGAGCGAGATGGTTGGTATCGCAAGGGCAATCCCACTCCACAAAAAGGCTTTCCATGATTTTTTCCAAAGACCCCTAACAAAGAGCAGCACGGATGCTCCAATTAATAGCCAATAGACGATTCCTACCAAGAAAAAATCCATTAAATCTCCCCCTGTAAAAATATTCTTTATCCATATATAATATGTCTTATTCACCAAACGGTCCTTTTACTATAGGAAATGTACTTTACTCGGCTTATTACTTAAAATGCCGGTAATGTAGTTATGAATATTATGATAGGATTATTCTATGCTAGTCCACCTTGTGGGTTTTCTTTATAAAAAACGAATAATATCTTTGCTGTCCCTCATACCATTAGGATGAGGAGAGACTGATGTCATGAGATAAGAAGGGAGAAAATGAAATGCTGCAACGTCCTTTAGCAAGTGAGTATCCAGAATACTATAAACCTTATGTGAATCTAGTTCCTGAGGGTAATCTATTAACACTTTTGAAAGAGAATTTGGTCAAAACGATTGAACTTTTTGAGTCGCTTTCGGAAGAAGATGGCCACTTTCGCTATGCCGAAAATAAATGGAGCATCAAAGAAGTACTTGGCCATATGGCAGATACGGAAAGAATTATGAGCTACCGGCTTCTCCGTGTTGGACGGGGAGACCAGACTGCTTTGGCAGGTTTTAACGAGAATGATTATGTCCAAGGTTCGCAAATTAATAACTTACCAATAAAAAATATTCTCGAGGACTTTATTGCCATTAGAAAAGCTAGCCTTACCTTAATTCAAAACATGCCGGAAGAGGCTTGGGCAAACATTGGCTTTGCCAATAACACTGAAGTCACTGCCCGTGCCATCGGCTACATCATAGCAGGTCACGCCCTCCACCATTATAAAATCGTCAGTGAAAGATACCTTACTTTATTGAAATAAACACTTTTATCGAATTTAAAATGGTATCAGGCACCACTAGTAAAACCCGTGAGTTTAGTTTTAGCTCATGGGTTTTTATTGATTTTGGTAAAAATTCACTTGCGAACATTTGTTCTTTGTTTTATAATCAAAATATCGGTAATAATAAGAAGTGAGCATCTCTTAGGGGTTTGACTGGCTTATTTCCTATCGAGGATAGCAAAAAAATACTTTTAAACCGAGGAGAGATTTATTATGACATTACGTTTGATTCCCTATTTAGTGATGGATGGAAATGCGAAGGAAGCGATTCAATTTTACGAAAAGGCTCTGGATGCACAGGTTCTCTTTTCTCAATCTTTCGGTGAAATGCCAGAAAACCCTGAATTTCCATTACCTGCCGAAGCCAAAGATCGTGTAAGTCACGCGACGATCAAAGTGGGAGAAACAGAAGTAATGTTTTCTGATACGTTCCCAGGGCAACCACATCAAAGCGGAAATCAAGTGACTATCTGTATTTCAACGAACGACGCAGACCATGCGCATAAATTTTTCGAAGCCTTACAGCAAGGTGGTCAAGTGAATATGCCTCTTCAGGAGACGTTTTTCAGCCCAGCTTATGGTAGTCTAACAGATAAGTTCGGTGTGAACTTTCAAATCTTCACTGAGGGTCGACAATAGATATTTACATACGAAATAAATGCATAAAAGCCCGGTCCATATGCGACCGGGCTTTTCCACATTAGTTTCCTTGATTAGTTTTTTAACCCATTTTAGTTCGCGAAACGGCTGGCTGATATTTTCTCATCGGGGCTTTTTCTAGAACTTCTTGCAGATAGAGGTTTCCATTCGGACTTGTTTTCTTGAGCAACTCTAACAAGTATGTAATATCATCTAGAGCTCTATGTGTTTGGTAATTTGTGATGTTATGCGCTTGTAATAGGGTTAATAGTTTCCCATTTGGAAAGCCGTAATTTTTCCAAGGGATGTTTCTCATTGTGCAATACCACTTCAGGTCGTTGACTTCCGGATACATGTGATAAAGAAAGCTTCGGTCAAAAGAAGCATTATGGGCGAAGACCGAATCGGCACGATGGAAATAGGTTTTTATTTTTACATCATAAAAGCTTTTCCCTTGTACTAACTCGTAAGGGATTCCGTGAACTCGATAGGCTGTGTCATAATTATTTCTTGCTGAGCGGGAAAGCGGCTCACGCAAAAAGGAGTCTTCATCGATAATATCGATAACCTCGCCAGTATCTGCTCGATAGGAAAATAACTTTAATGCGAGCTCGATTACTTCATCCTTGGTAGGACCTAAACCGGTTGTCTCCACATCTAATACTAAACCCAATTTTTCTGACCTCATCTAAATGATCATCCCTTTAATACTAAACTTTATCCCATTATACCAAAGCTTGCCATAGGACTCTATCTCCAAAATGTACCTTCATGTGAATTCTACAGGAGAGGAACCTTAGAGAGTGACCGTGACCGATATTTTTCGATGAGTACGGGCACTGTGATCCCCTCAGAGTGACCGTGGCCGATTTTTTTCGATGAGTTCGGGCACTGTGATCCTCCCAGAGTGACCGTAGCCGATACTTTTCGATGAGTTCGGGCACTGTGGTCCTCTCAGAGTGACCGTGGCCGATTTTTTTCGATAAGTTCGGGCACTGTGATCCTCTC